>JBNJFI010000056.1:0-14081 GCA_051746725.1 Fusobacteriota bacterium | reverse complement strand
CATAAATGCAAATCCTACTGCCCAAAATGCTAAAATCCCCATTGAAAAGTCCATTACATTTTTCATGATAATATTTCCTGCATTTTTAGCTCTAGTAAATCCTGCTTCCACCATTGCAAATCCTGCTTGCATTAAAAATACCATGGCTGCTGCTATTAGTGTCCAAGTCCAATTCAAGTTCTCTTGTACCTGCGATGCACTTTCCGCTGCATAAATAAAGTTAGATAAAATTATAAACATTCCTGAATTCCGAATTAATTTTTTCATATCTATTACCTCCTGTTTTATTTGATATATTTATTATATAAAATAAAACAGGATTTATCAAATAGATAAATTATATAGAGTACATTTATTAAATATATAATCTTACTTTTTTGGAAACCAAGGAAAAAACTTATTTGTTCTTTTACTATATTCTTTAAAATTTTCTCGATCTGAGTATTTCTTTTCTAATAATGGAACTCCTGATACAAATAGCAGTAAAAAAGTGATAACAATCGGACTAATAATCGTAATTATTTTACCTGTTCCTGAAAAAGCAATGAGAAAAATACCCCACCACATTGTAGATTCTCCAAAATAATTTGGATGTCTAGTATATTTCCATAAACCTTCAGTCATTATTTCTTTTCCTGTTTTTCTATTTTCTACAAAGTTTTTAAGTTGTTTATCCCCTACTACTTCAAAGAAAAATCCTATTCCCCAAATAACAATACCAACGTAATCAAGAAAATTCAAGCCAATATTTTCAGAACTATTTATAATTATTATTGGAAAAGCTATTATAAATAATATTATTGCTTGTAGCATAAATACTTTAAAAAATGAATTTAAATATTGATGATCTCCCCATTTTTTCCTCATTTCTTTATATCTATAATCTTCTTCAGTTGACCAATTTCTTAAAAACAGATGATAAGCTAGTCTTAATCCCCACATTGTTACTAAAGAAGTCACTAAAATACCTCTAGTTGTATACATATTTCCTCTTATTAGAGAAAATAACGCGACAACTACAAAACCTAGTCCCCATGCTATATCAACAATGGAATTATCTTTTTTGAGCTTTGCTATTACAAAAAAGATTGTAAAATAAATAACCAACACTAAAATTGTTTCTAGAAAAATATTCATAATTTTCCTCCTCATTTGATTTTACTTTTTTGAAATATTAATTATCTTTTATAATTGAAATAGCCACACTACCAATTCCAGAATTTAGACCTATTATCGGCGATATATCCGTAATATAATCAGCTTTTTTGCCTAAAATTTCCTCAAATATATCATAATACTCTTTTGCCTTTTCCAGATCATTAGCATGAACTATTGAATATCTTTTTATTCCTGTTTCCGATTCTATTTCAGAAATAATTTTTTTTATTTTATTTTTAACTCCACCGGAGCTAAATGATTTTCCAAAAGCAATCCCTTTTCCATCTTTATCTAAAGAGATAATAGGTTTTAAGTTTAATAAGTTTGCAAAAAAGCCTTTCATAGGACTAACTCTCCCACCTTTTATCATATATTTTAATTCATCGACGCTAACATATATATTGATATGATTACGTAATTCCCTTATATACTCAACCACCTCATCAAAATCTTCATTTCTAGAAATAGCTTCAGCAGCTTCTAATACAAGTAGTCCCTGTGCATTAGAGTTTAACTTGGAGTTTATTACTTCTATTTGTTTGAAATCTTTCTTATACTTTTTTGCAGCTTGATTAAATATATTCCACGTTCCACTTAATTCTTTTGAAACTGTAATTGCGATGACAGATTCATAATTTCCTTTCAATGAATCAAAAACTTTTTTTAATTGTTTTATAGTTGGCTGTGAACTAGTCGGATAGTCAATTACTTCATCTAGTCTTTTATAAAATGTATCTGCAGTAACACTCAACTTATCCAAATAATTAATTCCGTCAATTATAAGATTTAAATTTACGACATTAATGTGATATTTATCTAATAATTTTTGTGGTATATCCGCTATGGAATCAGTGATTAGAGCAATATCGGCTCTTCTCTTATTTGCTATTAGATATTGCATATACATGTCATCTACTTTTTGACGGGTTATTTTACCATATTTTCTTAATATATCGAATATTTCCGATGGAAAATCAGTATGTATATGAACTCTAACTTGATACTTTGTTTTAACTACAATTAGAGAATCCCCTAAATCTTCTATCAAATTTTCTATTGATTTTTCACTTAAATCGACTTCTTCCATTAAAGCTTCTGTACAGTATCTGAAATCTGATTCAAAATCTGAAATAAAATCTTCCTTTGAAAATTCAAGTTTTTCTAAATTATCCTTTGGTTTTATGTTTTTCTTCCCTGTAATGGATTCATAAATACCTTCAATGAATTTTACAAAGCCTTGTCCTCCTGCATCAACTACATCTGCTTTTTTTAAAACTTCTAATTGATTCTTTGTATTTTTTAATGCATTTTTCGCTTCTACTAGAGATTTTTCAATTAATTCTGGAAAATTATCTACATCTTCTTTTAAATCCTTAACTGATCTTGCCCAATTTTTTATAACAGTTATCATAGTTCCTTCTATCGGTTCAGAAATGGATTCATAGACATGAAACGTCGCTTTATTTATTGAACTACTAAAATCTGCTATAGATATTTTAACTTCTCCTTGTAGTTCATTAGTAAAACCAGCTATAAATTTTGCGAATATGATACCAGAATTTCCTCGTGCTCCTAAAAGTGCTGCTTCTGAAACAGATTCCATTGTTTCTTTTATTGATTCATTAATTTTAGATTCACTAATAATTGACTCCATTGTGGCAGCTAAGTTGTTACCTGTATCATTATCTGGAACTGGAAATACATTAATTTTATTCAATAGATCTTTATGATCTATTACTTTATAGGCTCCAGCAATAAATGCATTATATAAAGTTTCATTATTAAACGCTTTCATAAGTCCTCCTTTTTTGTAACATACTTCATTTTATTCATTATAACTTATAATATAATGATTTTCAACTTTAATTTATTATAATTTAATTTGACTTTTTATTGACATAGGCTTTTTCATATGCTAAACTTAATTAAATTAATATACATACTAAAATTATTACAAGGAGGATATAATGAATTTTGTAAAACCTAATATAGTCGTAAGTAAATGTTTGGGATTTGAAAAATGTAGATTTAATGGTCAGGTGTTACACAGTGAGTTTATTGATCACTTTAAAAGTTTCATGAATATTTACACTGTTTGTCCAGAAGTCGAAATTGGCTTAGGAGTTCCCCGGGATCCAATTCGAATAATAAGAGAGGATGAAAAAAATAAACTAGTTGACTCCGAAACTGGTGAAGAGCATACAGAAAAAATGAATAAATTTTCAGAAAAATATTTAGATTCTTTAGAAAATATAGATGGATTTATTTTAAAAAACCGATCTCCTTCATGCGGAGTAAAAGATGTTAAAATTTATAAAAGTTCTGGGGAATACCGACCTTTAAATGAAAAGACATCAGGCTTTTTTGCTAAAAATGCAATGGAAAAATTTCCAGATCTAGCTTTTGAAGATGATGGAAGACTTATGAACTTTAGAATAAGAGAAAATTTTCTTATTCAAATTTATACATTATCTAAATTTAGAGAAATAGGCGAAAAAATGAAGATGCATGACATTATTGAATTTCACAGTACTAATAAATATCTTTTCATGGCTTATGATCAAGAGATTTTGAAAAAATTGGGAAAAATAACAGCTAACCATGAAGATTTACCTATCGAAACAGTATATCAAAAATATAAAGAAACTATGTCAGGACTTTTTGAAAATTTTAGAACCGATGGAATGAATATAAATGCTTTTATGCATATCTTTGGATATTTTAAAGATTTAATAAATACTAAAGAAAAAGAGTTTTTCTTAGAAAAACTTGATGCTTATAGAAATAATCTTGTTCCTGCAATGGTTCCCATATCTATTCTTGAATCTTGGGTTATTAGATTTGATATCGATTATTTAAAAACTCAAACTATTTTAAATCCCTATCCAGATAATCTAATGAAAGTAACAGATTCTGGAAAAGGAAGAGAGTTTAATCGATGATTCAAAAAGAGAGAATAGAAAAGAGCAATTCAAAAAAGATAGTAGATGGAAAGTATGTACTTTTTTGGATGCAAGGTGCACAAAGGGTTACATATAATCATGCCTTTGAGTTTGCCAAAGAGATTGCAAATAATCAGGGTATTCCTCTACTTGTATATTTTGGACTAACTGCAGATTACCCCGAAGCAAACCTTAGACATTACAAGTTTATGATGGAAGGTTTAAAAGAAGTAAAAGATCATTTTCAAAAAAACAATATCAATTTTATAATTTTAAATATTGCTCCTGATAAAGGAGCAATAGATCTAGCTAGAGACGCTAGTGTATTAGTAACAGATAAGGGATATGATAATATTCAAAAAAAGTGGCGAAAAAATGTTGCAGATAACATCGATTGTTCAATGTATGAAGTAGATACAAATCTTGTTGTTCCCATCGATTATGCCTCTGAGAAAAAAGAGTATATGGCGTGGACTCTGAGAAAAAAGCTCGATTCAAAAAAGTATAAATTTTTAGTCCCTGTGGAATATAGTGATCTAGAAAACAAAGAAAATATAGTGATCGAGAGAAAAGATAAAATTGAAAATATCCAAGAAGCTTTAAAGAACTTGGATTTAGATAGAAATGTAAAAGGAGTCGATTCTTTTATAGGAGGAACTAGTAAGGCGAAGAGTTATCTCAAAGAGTTCATTTCCTCTAAATTGGATAGATATTCAGATGAAGGAAATGACCCAACTAAAAATCTAGTCTCTTTTTTGAGCCCATACCTTCACTTTGGACAGATCTCTCCTATATATATCTATCTTCAAGTACACAATGCAGAGGTTTCAAGTAATTCAAAAGATGATTTTTTAGAACAGCTCCTTGTTAGAAGAGAGTTAGCATTTAATTTTGTTTATTATAATCCTGATTACAGAGATTTATACAAGAGTATCCCTGACTGGGCAAAACAAACATTGGAAGAGCACAAAGAGGATAAAAGGGAGTATTTATATTCCAAAAAAGAATTTGAAGAGGCTAATACCCATGACAAATATTGGAATGCTGCCCAAAATCAAATGTTAAAAACAGGCCTTATGCATGGATATATGAGAATGTATTGGGGTAAAAAGATCCTAGAGTGGTCCCAAAACCCTGAGGAGGCCTATGAAATCGCATTGTATTTAAATAATAAATATGCTTTAGATGGACGGGACCCTAATAGTTATACAGGGGTTGCCTGGTGCTTCGGACAGCATGACAGAGCCTGGAAAGAAAGAAAAATATTTGGAAAGACAAGATATATGAATGCAAATGGATTAAAAAGAAAGTTTGATATAGAAAAATATATAGAAAAATGGGTAAAATAATAAGGAAAACTCATACGGAGGTTACATTGCTAAATAATCACGATTATCAAAATGTTATTAATAAATATGGAATTAATTTTAAAAATTTTAGAGAAGATATAAATATAACAGGAAGCCCTAGCAGAACTGCAAACAGATTTATATTTGAGAGCAAAAAAGAAAACTTATTTATCCTCGAAAAGATTAAGTTTGAAGATATAAAAACAAAAAAGAGAATTTTGAAAAATCTTAGCATATTACATAATTATAAATTGCCAGTTGAAAAATATTGTTTAAATTTAAATAATGAATATCTTACTGAATATAAACTTAGAAACTTTCAACTAAAAAAATATATTCCTGGAATTCCTTTAGAAAGACCTAATTATTTAAATCAGAAATGGCGAGCCATAAAATCAGCAGAATTTTTGGTTAATTTATATAAGATTTCTAAAAATAATGAGGATCTTAATATATCATCTTATAAAGGA
Source organism: Fusobacteriota bacterium (assembly GCA_051746725.1). Classification (GTDB taxonomy): domain Bacteria; phylum Fusobacteriota; class Fusobacteriia; order Fusobacteriales; family JBNJFI01; genus JBNJFI01. Next base: position 8,162 of record JBNJFI010000056.1, on the reverse strand, counting down.
AACTTAAAAGAGAATATAATTAATATGATTTCTGATTTTAGAAAAAAAGATGGCATATATAATCAAAAGTTAAAATTTATAATGAAATACATTGAATCAACTTTTTTGGAATATGAACCAAAGTTACCCAAAAGATTTTGCCACGGCGATTATCATCCTTTAAATATTATTTGGGGGTCTCAACATATAAATTCTGTAATTGACTGGGAATTTTCTGGATTAAATTACGATATTTATGACGTTGCTAACTTTATTAGCTGTGTTGGAATGGAAGATCCTAAATTTATAAATGGGAAATTTAACAAAGTTTTTCTAAATGAAATAAAATCTAGTAATATTATCGAGGAAAGTTCGTGGAAATATCTCAATTCTTTTATTATTGCTCTTAGATTTGGTGGATGGTTATCCCATTGGCTCAAAAAAAGGGATCCAGAGATGATTAACTTAGAGATAAGTTATCTCAATTTCTTATTTAAAAATTTTAAATTAAAATAAATTCAGAGGTGATATATGAACTTTTTTGAAGGTGATACCAAGAAAATAGCCAAAACTCTTTTAGGAAGCTATTTGGTTAGAAAATTAAATGGTCAAAAAATTATAGCAAAAATAGTAGATGTAGAATGTTATATTGGCCCTGAAGATAAAGCAAGTCATGCCCATGGAAATAAAAAAACCAAAAGAACAAAATCCATGTTTCTACCTGGTGGATGCTCCTATATATACCTAATTTATGGGATGTACTATTGTTTTAATGTTGTCACTGGCAAAAAAGGGTTTCCTGCTGCAATATTAATTAGAGGAGTTGAACCTGTTAAAGGACTAGATATAATAAAAGAAAATAGAAATATAAAGTCAAAAAAGTTAGCAGACTTAACCAATGGTCCTGGAAAATTATGTCAGGCTCTAAAGATAGATAAAAATTTAAATGAAATTGACCTAACAGATACCAATAATGATATTTACATCAAAATAAATGATTCAACAGAAGCCATTGAAAAATCTACCAGAATAAATATAGATTATGCTAAAGAATTTAAGGACAAATTATGGAGATTTCATATTAAAGATAATCCATTTATCTCTAAATAATTTTTAATAAAAAAAGGAAGAATAAACCGATAATCGGCTTATTCTTCCTTTTTGGCTTATTTCCTTATTCTACATCTGAACTAATTTTTATTTCTCCTAAATCTGTATTTATATATATGGTATCATAATTTTCATTTAAAATCTCCTCAGCATCTCGTCCTACAAAAACATCTGGAGGCGTAATATCGCATATCTTTTTTGACTTATTAAATTCAGATAAAACATTTGCAGAAATAATATTTACTAATTCTCCTATAGCAGATTTTACAAAACTATCTACTTTTTCTAAGTCCATTGCAGCCATTTTTTTAACTGCATTAATAGCAAAATCTTTAGACATTGAAAAATATATTTTTCCATTTATATCACCATAAATACCAATAGATCCAATAACTCGTTTTTCGAGAAGAATACCCTCTTTATCAACCTTTTTTGAATCTAACTGTAACATAGAATTCAATATTTTTCTTGTAGATTCTTTTATTATATCAATATTTTCTCTATCTATTTGCAAGACTACTTCTTCTTCAACATTTCCAAGAAAGTTAGCAATTTTTTGATCTTCTCTAACCACATGATTTATTAACCAGGCTAATAAACGTCCACTAAATTTCTGAATATCATCTTCTGTTATTTTCCCTTTTTTGAAATCATCTTTAAATTTTTCTACACCATCCTTGAACCCCTCATGAATTTCATGATGTTTTTTATAGTCTGGATAGTTACATGTCCTTTGTAATTTTTCTTCTGAATCAAAATGAATTACAACATATTTTGACATAAAACTCAAAGTTTCTTCTAATCTTTCATATTTAGCAGCTTTATCATAATCTCCACGTACTACTTCTAAAAAGCTAAATACTCTTTCAAATAATTCTTTATGCTGTTTATCAATCTTTTCTACGCCAATTTCAAATTTTTTTCTCCAAATCATTTTAAATCCCCCTTTTATTTATCACTTTTCTCATTTGAATCAATATTTTTATCTTCTAAACCAAGTTCATTTTTATCTTCTTTTGATAATTTAATAAAATTATTATAATTTTCAGCTTCTATTAAATTGTCAATAAATCTATCATTAGATGACAATTTTGCTATCTCAGATAATTTTTTCAAATGATCTTTCAAAGTTCCATATTTTGGTGACAATAAAGTAATTACTATTTTAGGATTTGATTCTATATATTCTGTTTCAAACTGATCTTCATTAACATAGAAATATATTTCAAAATCCTCCACATATGTTGTATGGATATGAATTAATAATACATCATGAGTTAATTCAATTGGAGATTCTTTTAACACAGATATCAGTTCATTATAAACATATTCATTATAATTATTCTTGCTAATATCATCTAATACTCTTTCTATATCTTTATAATCCACTTTAAATGAAAAGTTATCCTCTGGAATATTTTTCAATAAAGGAACTTCTATTGTCTCTGATTCAGAAGTTTCTATATATCTATCTTCTTCAAGATCATAATAAGGATAAACAACTATTATGTTATTATTTGGAAAAAATGATCTTAATTTTCTTGGCATACGGTCAGAACTTAATTTCCAGGCAATTTGATCCTGTCTAGCAATCATCTGAACTAACATGTCATTTTTATCAACATTTTCAACTAAAGTATCATATATCTTCTTCCAACTATTAATTGTCAAGAAATCATATTCAAGAGTAGACTTTTTCTTTGAAATAATCTTTTTAATATCCCCAAGGGCTGTTTCATCTGAAACTATTATTAATTTGGTGTTTATACGTATTGCCAACTGTATAATTGATTTAAATGTATTTGCAAACCCTTTTTGCTTATTCATAAAAGTAGGTACAATTATAAATATTTTTTCGGAAATTCCCAAAGGATGTTTAAAATTAGCAATATACGTTGTTTCATGACTATTTCTTATAAATTGGTCCACTACTGAATTAAATAAGTAGTGTTGACTTCCATACAGATCTTTACATCCAAATACTACCTTAGAAATTCTCTGCTCTTTAACTGATTTAGAAATAGCTTTTGATACATTTATGTCAATTTTATTAATGGGATTCGCACTTTTTTGCATTGAGTTTGCAATTGCAACTGTTTTAGTTAAAAGATTTTCTCCCCTTAAAATTTGTTTTTCTGTGTCTTTTCCTTCCAAAGCTACATTTAATGGATAAACAGGTTGATCATTTTTCGGTTCTTTTATTAATAAAGAAAACTCCATTATTTTTTCTAGATTTTTTGAATTTTTTATTGGTATTAAAATTCTATCTAATATTTTATGGTCTTCTACTTCATAATCGTCTTCTGACTCACGTGCAACTTGTCTAGCAAATTTTTCTGTGAAAATTGACCCCACAAAACTAGTAACCATAATCATTGCAACTGTTCCTGTTAATATATTATTATCAAATATATCTAATCTAACCCCTACCATTACAGCGGCCAACGTTGCTGCTGCTTGATTAACTGTAATCGCAAAAATAAGATTATTTTCGGATTTTTTAAATTTAGCGATTTTTCCAAAGAGATGTGCCGCTATGTATTTACTCACAATCCCTAAGACTATCATAGTTAAAGAAACTTTTAAAGTTTCTCTTCCGCTTATAAAATGTCTAACATTAATTAACATTCCCACTGATATTAGGAAAAAAGGAATAAATAAAGAATCTCCTACGAATTTTATTCTATTCATTAAGACACTTTTTTCAGGGATAAGGGAATTTAATACAAGTCCACTCAAAAAAGCTCCTATTACATGTTCTAGTCCGATTTTGTGAAAAATATGAGCTGATAAAAACAATACAGTAATAACGAAAACATAGTCTTTAACATCTAACTCTGATGAATATTTTCTAAAAAACCATCGAGCTAATACTGGGAGGAATTTTATCGTTATCGACACTGTAATTATTACCAATATAATAAATTTGATCCAAAACATTATGCTCATATCTCCACTATTTATAGCTACTACTACTGCTAATATCAAAAAAGCTAATGTATCTGTTATTATTGTTCCACCAATTGCAGAGGTTATGGAGCTCTTTTTTGCTAGCCCCATCTTACTCACAATAGGAAATGTTATTAAAGTATGAGATGAGAACATACTAGATAACAAAACTGACGCAACTAAATTCATATTAAGATAAAAATACGCTGTTACTGTACCAAGGATTAATGGAATCAAAAAAGTTAATAATCCAAAAAAGATACTGTGGTGTTTATTTTTCTTTACCTCACCTAAATTTATTTCTAATCCTGCTTGGAACATTATGTATAAAAGTCCAATTGTTCCTAATAATTCTATAGTTGTATTGTTTTCTAATATATCCAGTGCATGTGGACCTACAATTATTCCAAAAGTTATTAATCCTATAATCCCAGGAAGTTTTAACTTTTCCGCAAGTATAGGGGCAATCAAAACTATAGACATTACAATTAAAAAAATCAAAACTGGGTCTGTAACTGGTAACTTAGGTAATATATTTTCTATCATATGATCTCTCCTTTACTATAAATTCGTAATATATATTAAAATAGAGATTAGAATTATTACAACTAATCTCTATTTTAATTTTATCCTGAATCTTCTTATTTTTGGTTATTTTCAAGCATAACTCTTACATATTCCTGGTCAGATCCCATAATGTGGTTTATTAACCAATCTTTTAAAAAATCTAATATATCTTTAGAAAGTTTAGCTTCTCCTCTGTCGAATTCTCTTATAAAATCTTTAACTGTTTTTACAAAGTTTTTATGCAATTTCTTATGACTAGTAATTCTTTTAAATCCATTTTTTTCCATAAGTTCTTCTTCATATTCAAAATGTTCGACTGTATAGTTAGCTAATTCTTGTAAAACTTCTTCTATCTCTTCTTTTCCTTTTTTCTGTAGCATTGCATTATTTAATTGGTTTATTAAGCTAACAAGTCTTTTATGTTGAGCATCTATAGATGGAACTTTCACACTATACTTTGACTTCCATGGAATAGCCACAACATCTTGAATTCCTTTTGAAGTATCCACTTCAAAAATATTCGATAGATTCTTTAATGCATCTGATACTTCGGTAACTTCATATAAAGCTTCTAATGAATTATCTAGCCTATCGCCAACTCCACTTAAAGATTGATGTTGTAAACTCGAAACATCGTTTATCTCTGTACTACTATTTGCAATTGATTCCATTGTTTTATTAATTTCTTCTGTTGCATTAGCTTGCTCTTGCATCTCATAAGAAATCTCTTCCATTTTTTCATCGGTCATCTGAGCTTTATCCATTATATCTAAGATCTTTGATTGTGTTTGTTCAGATAATTCTCTTCCACTTTTTACCTTTTCATATCCATCTTTTACAACCCCAATTACATCATTTACTTCATTTTGTATTACATTTATAAGGTCTTCGATTTCATTTGTAGCCTCTTGAGAATTATCAGCAAGCTTTCTTATCTCATCTGCAACCACTGCAAATCCTTGTCCCATTTCTCCAGCTCTTGCTGCCTCTATTGCTGCATTTAATGATAATAGATTCGTCTTTTCTGAAATACCCCTTATCATTGTTATTATTTCTCCTATTTTTTCAGATGAATTTCCAAGATTAATAGTTCTCTCTTCTATATCTCTTACCGCTTCTTCTATATTTTTCATCTCATCTAAGCTCTTCTTAACTGTTTCTCCACCTTCTTTGGCACTTTTAGCAGTTTCAACCGATAAGGATTTTGTATCTTCCGCATTTTTTGAAATAGAGTTTATCATATCTGATATCTCTGTCAATGTTGCAAAGACTTCCTCTGTCCCTGCTGTCTGATTTCTAACTCGCTCTAATATCGAATTCATATTTTCTCTAACATCTTGAACACTATCAACGCTATCCTCGTCGTCACTACCTCTAACAATATGATTTAAGTCTTCTGAAAGAGCTATAGATGAATGGGCTAACTTTTTACTTGCATCATCTATATTTAGAATAATATTTTCTAATTTATCTAAAAAATTATTTAACTCATAACCCGTTTCTTCTATATCACCATACTCTTCTATATTAACTCTCTCTTTTAGATTCCCATCTCCTACAATTCTTAAAGTTGCACCTATATCTTTAAGAGGTAAGCTGATTAACTTATCCCATATAAGACGGATTATCAAAAAAGATAAAACAGAAATTACAATTACTGTTAATGTTAAACTAATTGTATTAACAACTCCTAATATTTTTAAAACCCCTAAAGCTAATAAAAGTATTACTTGATTTAAAACTGTATATATTCCCAGTTGATTTTTTATTTCCATTCCCATCCTCCTTTTTTAATTTTCTCCTCTTTCTAATAAATAAGGTGCATAATCTTGATCAATAACCATAATATGTTTAATTAACCAATCTTTTAAAAAATCCATTAAATCTTTTGATATTTTCTTATCTCCACTAACATATTCATTAATAAAGTCACTGATTTCTTTTTCAAAACCTCTATGTATTTTCTTATGATTTTTTAAATCTGGCCAATCATTTCTCTGTAATTTATCTTCTTCAAATTTGAAGTGATATTCTGTATAATCTAATAATTCATCTAAAAGTTTTTTTATTACTCTTTTATCTTTTTTGTGTAACATAGCATTATTTAATTCATTCATTATCTCTAATAATCTCTTATGTTGACTATCTATTGAGTCTAAACCTACACTATATTTTGCTTTCCATGGAATAGCATCTATCTCTTTAACTTCTTTGGTCCGATCTATCTCAAAGATATTTGAAAGATTTTTTAATGCATCTGAAACTTCTGTTACATCATCTAATGCTTCTAAAGAGTTGTGTAATCTATCATTTACACCACTTAAAGATTGATTTTGTACTCCTGAAACTTCATTAATTTCAGTGCTACTGTTTGCAATTGATTCCATCGTTTGATTAATCTCATTTGTAGCATTTGCCTGTTCTTGCATCTCATATGATATCTTTTCCATCTTTTCATCTGTCATTTCTGCTTTGTCCATTATATCTAATATCTTTGATTGAGTTTGTTCAGATAATTCTCTTCCACTTTTTACTTTTTCATATCCATCTTTAACTACACCTATTACATCATTAACCTCTTTTTGTATTACATTAATTAAGTCTTCAATTTCATTTGTAGCTTTTTGAGAATTATCAGCAAGTTTTCTTATCTCATCTGCAACCACTGCAAATCCTTGTCCCATTTCTCCAGCCCGTGCTGCTTCTATTGCTGCATTTAACGATAATAAGTTTGTCTTTTCTGATATTCCTCTTATCATAGTTATTATTTCTCCTATTTTTTCTGAAGATTCTCCTAAGCTAATAGTTTTTGCTTCTATGTTTCTTACTGCTTCTTCTATATTTTTCATTTCTCCTAAACTCTTTTTAACTGTTTCTCCACCCTCTTTGGCACTTTTGGCTGTTTCTACAGATAAAGCTTTTGTATCTTCTGCATTTTTAGAAATAGAGTTTATCATATCTGATATTTCTGTTAAAGTCGCAAATACTTCTTCTGTTCCTGCTGTTTGATTTCTAACTCTTTCTAAAATCGAATCCATATTTTCTTTTACATTTCTAACACTATCGACACTTTCGTCGCTCTCATCACCTTTTACTATATGATTTAAATCTTCTGATAAATCAAATGATGATTTTGCTAATTTTTTACTTGTATAATCAATGTTTAGAATTATGTCCTCTAATTTATCTAAAAAATTATTTAATTCCAATGCTGTTTCTTCTATTTCTCCATTTTCATTTTCAACTTCAACTCTTTTTTGTAAATTTCCATCTGCAACAAATTTCAAAATATCATTAACATCTTTTAAGGGTCTGCTTATCTTTTTTTCCCATAACATTACCATGGCTAAATACGATAATCCTGCTATAATAACAAAGGTTACTAAAGAACTAATTATGCTAAAATCCTCAATTCCATTGACCATTAAAATAATAGCTGCTAAAAGAATTTGAGTTATTACTGTGAATATTCCTAATTGATTTCTTATTTTCATTCTATCTCCTCCTATTTTTGATTTTCTATTAAAACTTTATTTCTAAATTTTAAATAATTAAAT
>JBNJFI010000055.1:8732-14165 GCA_051746725.1 Fusobacteriota bacterium | reverse complement strand
AACCATTTATGTAACATTGAAATAATTCAATTACTTCTCTATAATTTTTAAAAGTTCTTGTAGCTAACCTTTCATCCTGATCCGCCAAAAATTTATCTAATGTCTGTTTTAATTCTTCCAATTTATAGTCCCTCCTAATATTTTCTAGATTTACCATTTAATACTATTAGTTTTTAACAAAAAAGATCTTTGTACGATTATAGATATCTAAAACTTACTTCCTTTAAATCAATTAGTTCATATTAAAAATCTGAAATATATAAAACTTTGAAATCTCAAGAAAAAACATCTTTTCCTTGAGATTTTTTACACTTATAGGATTTCATACCTCTTGAATATATACAAGTTCCCAGCCATGGAATATTATTATAGCCTTTTTAACTTTAACCTTTCCATAAGGCTCAGTATGCATCATCTTTTTTGCATTGTCATCCCCATCATACTGTTTTAACTGCTCTCTACTTTCTTGTATTTTTTCATCTATCTTTTCCTGTAATTTCTCTTCATCATTCATTCTTGAGATATATTTAAATTCAAATAAATACGCATACTTTATATCAGGATATTTCAAATAAAATGGTTTTAAAACTATATCGGCATATCCTTTATTTCTCTCCTCTTCAGACAGCGATATATAGAAATCCAAAACATTCATATAGGCTAAAAAAAATCCCTGTATCATCTTTTCACCCTGTATATAATCTCGGATTTTAGTTTGTTTTTTTATCTCATCTGCTATAAAGTTAAAAACTCCCTTGAATTCACCTCTATAAGCTAATTTCTGAAATCTCTTTTTCAGTTCAAACATATCCACTGAAAAAACATCTACATCTTCAAAAGATCCCCTTATATATTCAAACATTATATTTTTTATAGTTTCATTCGGAATCTTCAAATATGGTTCTCCCATATTATACTCTCCAGTAAAGGTAAGTAATCCAAAATAATAAAGCAAAGAGATAAAGTTCTCTTTATCGGTTAATCTGTCATGGGGAAAACTAAGTTTTATAGATGAAGATATTCCATTATTTTCTATAATCTCCTTTAATTTATTAAAATTCCCATTTAATTTTTGATCTATGTTGATCAGATGTCTCAACTTTCCATAATCCATTCTCAAATTATCATCTATAAGATAATTTGTCATATGCTTTGAATTATAAGCCATCTTCATAAAATACAAAACTGCATCTGTATTAAATAAATCTTTTTCAGCATGCTCTGAAAATTTATAACTGTTATACCACTTTTTCATTATTTTAAGTGAATTTTCTCTATCTAAGTTAAATACACCAACTGAAGTATAATAATCAATCATTTCTTCTACATCTTTTTTGGTAAACCCTAATATCTCATTATATTTTTCCATAACAGATATATTATCCCCTATGTTAAAACCACTGGTTACATCATCCATTGTCACAGGAGATACTCCTGTTATAAACATTCTTGCAAGTCCAGCTCCACTTCCAGAAGTCATTCCTTTTAATACTGTAAAGAAATCTCTAAAATATCCAGTACTTTTAGTAACTTTATTATATTCATTTGATCCATAATCTGATATTATTGAATTGGTAAAGTTATCATATTCATCTATCATTAGATATATTTTTATATCTTCATCCTTTAATTCATTAGAAAGTGTTTGTAATTTAGTATGAGCTGTCTTATCTTCTTTTATTATTCTCTTTAATCTTTCAGGTAGATACTCTTTATATCTATCTACAAATTTATCTATCTCTTTCATACAATACTTATTGAAATTTTCTTGAATCTCCCCTTCTTTTTTTAAAACCATTGAGAAATTAAAGTACAGGACCATATACTTGGATCTTTCATCAGTAGAATTTTCTAATATCCAGGTATCTCTGAAAAGCTCTTTAAACTTATCTCGCTTCTTAATATCATAATAACTTTGTAACATTGATAAAAATAGTGTCTTTCCAAATCTTCTAGGCCTTATCAAAAATATAAAATCCGTCTCTTCTATTAGAGGTATATACATTGTTTTATCAATATAGTAACGATTCTCTTTATTTACTGCTTCAAAATCTCCCTTTCCATATGGTATTCTCTTTATTTTATCCATTATTCACCTCTCTTTTAAGTTAATATTATTTCATGTTTTATTATACCATACATTAGAAAAGTATCCAAATACTATAAGTTAATGATAGCATCCATTTTTTCTAGAACCCTCTTTTCCATTTATTTTAACTTAAATCACCTGTCTCATCTGAAAAATCCATTACTTTTTTCTCTATAGTTTCCCAAGAAGTAACCAGTCTTATCTAACTTCTTTTTTGATCCATTCTTTTCCATATGTAAAATATAAGTTTATTTTTCCTCCTGAGAAATCATATTCTTATTTTGCTCTTTACTTAATTTATTATACAACATATTATATAATTCCATGGTATTATCTAATATATGCTTTTTTGCTTCATCTCCATCATCTATATGTAATCTTCCTGTAATATATTTTACTATATCACCGTGAAAATACCCATGCAAGATATCAACTAAATGATATTTTGAATCCTCTGATAATTTATCATCTGGCCTAAATACTACATCTACAAAAATCCTCCGGGGTTCTTCAATATTTGTTCTGTAAACTTTGTTTTCCTTACCTGCAATATTTGCTATCCAGATAAATTTATACCATCCAGGATGCATTATTGCAAAGTCGAATTGGGCTTCAAAAAAGGTATAAAGTGGTTGGGAGCTATTATCCATTTTACTTTTAACATATTCGCCCCCTTTTATTATAGCAACATCTACACATTTTAAATATAAATCATTTAAACTATCAAAATAATTATATATACTGGTATGGGCTATATCTAATCTTCTGGCTATTTTTCTTAAGCTAACTTCTCTTATATCTTGAGTTTCATCTATTATTTCTAATGTTACTTCTAGTATTTTAGTTTTAGTGTCTTTTTTCAATATATACTCTCCTTTTTTATTTTACTCAGGTAATAAATCCTTTAAATTTACTGTAGGATTAGTTGACTGGCTTATTTCTGATACACCTTCATAGCCAATTGCTTTTTCAGGACACCACATTGCACATGCTCTACATCCTTCACAATTTTCCATCCATTTTACTTTGTTTCCCTCAATGATGATGTTTTCTCTAGGACAGAGGGAGATACATACTCCACATTGATTACATGAATCATTTACTAAATATTTTTGTCCTTCTTTTTTAAAAGCATCTACGGCTACTGAATGAAAGAAACCACCGATTGTGTCTGCTAAAAAATTAGTTGTTTCTATTTTTCCATTTTTCTTTTTCATTATCATATTTATAATCTCATCTTTTCTAGTCTTAAAGTCTTTAATCCCCTTTACTTTTTTACCTCCCAAAAACTGGATAAACTTAATTAATCCCATCGGTTCTGCCTCAGGATCAAAAGCATATGAAGCAGATCTTACTCCAAAACCTACATTTAGGCTAGTTCCTTTATTTTTTAAAATATCATTTACTTTTTTTAAAGTCGAACCAATAACACCTCCAGCAGTTGCTATAGCAAATATATAACTATTATTTTCAAATTCTGTATTTTCTAAAAACTCTGAGACAATCCTAGGCATTCCCCATGCATATACTGGTAAAACCAACCCTACTTTGTCTTGATTTTTAATTTTTATGTTACCAATATCCTTATTTCTAATAGATTTTAATTTTGTATCTTTTATTTCTTTTGCTATATCCCTTGCTACTGAATATGAATTTCCTGTTCCAGAAAAATAATAAATTGTATTCATAATTATATCTCCCTTCTTTTATCAAATTTAGGATTTTTTTAATTATTATTATTTAATCATCTTATATTTTTAAAAGTAACTTTAACTTTTTTGAGCTCTTGATTTTCTATTCTTATTGTTTCTAGGATTTTTCGATCTACTTCATCTCCTTCAAAGATATATGGTTTAGCTACAAAGGAATCTGCTTTATCTTCAGGAATTGCAAAATAAAGAGATACTCCCTCTTTATTTTCCCCCAATAGATACCCAAACAACCCATGTTCTATAGAATGAAATCCATTTTTCCAATAATTTTGCTTAGAATATATACCACTTCCATTCATCACATTATAATCCCTGTTAATTTTAGAATAAACTTCGTTATATTTTTTATCAACAAAATAGTTTTTCCAATTAGAAAGTGTTTTCATTAAAATCTCATCATATTCTCCATATAAATTATTAAATATCATAGTTCCTTGATCTAATTCTGCATATACCCACCAGGTCGATCCATAATTTTTATCCTTCCACCATAAAACATTATCCTGCCAAAGTCCAGTCTCTTTATCATAAGCTTCGTTTATAATTTTAGGAATATCTTTTTTGAGTAACTCTTCATATTTATTTACTTTTAATCTATCTCCAATTTCTGAAATGATCCAATAGCTTTTCATAATATGCCCATAATCAAAGTGACTCAGATAATCTTCTTTATTAGTTGTATATTGTCTTGATATATAATGTTTGTATTTAAAATCGCGTATGATTATATCTGAAATAAGTTTCATATCTTTTAAAAACTGTTTTTTATCCATATCTTTACTTAAAATTTCTTGTACCATTAACATATATGCATTTAATTGATCTAGATGGGCAACCAAATCTGTATGGTTTCTCTCATGAGATATTGGAAGCATATTGATAACTCCTTGTTGCTCATTCCAATATTTTGTATTGTCAAACAGTGTATTACGCATTTCAAGTACTAACTTTTCCGATTCGAGATTTCTAGTTATATAATAATCGGATGCTGGTCCCATTACACAATAAGCATCATTTTGAGAAGTTTTTTCATTTTCTATCATATTCCCATCTTTATCAATTATAGAGTACCAACCAAAATTTGAAAAATCTTTGCCATTTAAAACTAACCAGTTAAGCCCCTTTTTTGCATATTTAAGGTATTTTTCCTCCCCTGTCATATGATAAGCCATATTATATAGATAAATTTGCCTTCCTATCATCCTGGGATATCTTTCCTCTCTAGGCCTCTTATCATCAACTTTTCCGGTATTAATTCTATAAGTAGGAAAATTCCCAATTGGTTCTCCTAATGCTTCCTTATTATCCCAGAATGGTAAAATATCCTCTTTAACATGAGTCTTCCAATAACTACTTTTATTTATATTTTTATTAATTTTTTCTTTATTATTATTTATGTTGGTATTATTACATGAAATCAAAAAAATATTTATTAATATTAACCCTAATATCTTTTTCATATTTCCTCCCATTTTTTATTAATCATTTCTCTTTTCAATATCTTGGGCAAATCCATAAATAAAAATATATTTGAACCATGATTTATAATATATTATGATGTCTTCCCATATTCTCATAGATAATTATAACATTTCTAAGTTCTATTTGTCTAGGTTATTATAACCTATTTAT
>JBNJFI010000055.1:0-8632 GCA_051746725.1 Fusobacteriota bacterium | reverse complement strand
AACCATGATTTATAATATATTATGATGTCTTCCCATATTCTCATAGATAATTATAACATTTCTAAGTTCTATTTGTCTAGGTTATTATAACCTATTTATTTCTTCTCACTAGACAAATTACTTCATGATCTTTTTTTAAAAACTCTTTCACCATTTTAGATCCTACAATACCGGTTGCTCCTGTAATTAAAATTTTCATTTAACTTCCCCCTAAATTTATTTTTTAAAGTTTTAGTAACTACTCAGATATTTCATATAATTAAATTCCCCTTATCCATAATCTCTTTTTTAATCGAAATCTCTCCAATATTTAAATCTTCTTACTGTATTCCAAATTACTTAATTTATATTCGTTTTTGATTAGTACTCCATTTGTCCGATTCGCAGCTAATTATATTTTTTATCTCTTTAGTTATATATATTTTTTTTAATCCGACTGAGCAGTTACAAGTTTTTTTAGATTTTTTATTATCCGTTATATATCGTTACTTTTTATTTATATTACCAATTTAAAAACCTTTTTTGCCCTTCATCCCAAACTGGAATATTTAATTTATCAGCTATTTTAGAAGCCTCTTTCTGAATAACATCATAGTCAGTATGTAGTGTTACATGCACTCTTTCTAAATTATTTAAAACTAAATTCAATTCATAATTATTAACTTGTTTTGTTCTTTTATTAGCAGAGTTTTTTGTACGATGTGATTTTCCTAAGATTTGAATAGCACATACATCTTTTAAAAAAGTCTTTTTTGAAGATTCTTTTTTAAACCCAGTCCAATATATTCCTGAATTAAAGTCAAATATTTTCTTTTTAAATGAATATACCCAAAACCCTAATCCTACAGCCATAAAAATTCCTGCAAACATATATACTCCAGATTCAGAATGCGTTTCTCCTATATCATTTACAGTTGCATACAGTACTAAAGCTCCGACTGCTATGCAAATAAAGCACAATAAAAAATATGTTTTTGTAGTTTTATATTTAAATATTCCGGTTTTCTTTTTAACTAAATATTCATTACTGAAAGTAGATTTTTGTTTAGACATATTCTTTTTTGAAACTTGATCTCTCATTTCCTCTGAATTATGTTTTTTGAATTTACTTTCAGTTCCTTTCTGTCCTCTGTTTTTACTGTCTTTTTCAAAAAAGTATTTTTTATATGCTTCACCATTATTTGCCAATAGACACTCCCCATCTTTATCCCTAAAATCTGTTTGATTTGAGTTATTTTGCATTGAATTTAAGCTATTAAACACCTCCCTATTTTTTGTAATCCCTTTAAAGAAAAATCCAATAATAGACATTAATATTTTAGAACTTTTTGTGCCTGATATATTGGCATTTTTATAGATCTCACAATTAGCACAATCCCCCTGACAATCAATTTTACCTTTTACCTTTTCCATTTAATACACCCCTTATTTATTTTTAAATTAATTTTTCTTATTATTTATCATATTATATTATATTTTGAATATCCCTCCTAATTATAAGTGTGACATAATTATTACTCTTCATTTATTCTTTATAATTTACGAAAGTAATAAATTATGTCACAGGTATTATTTTCCTTGATAATTGTTTATTTTTTTGACTTATCTTTTCTTATTAAATCTAAGGTCTTCCCTCCTATTGAGATATTTTCATCAGGCAACTCTTTTATGAATAACCAAAAAGAACTCTTAGGTATCCCTGTAATTTCTGATGCTAATTTAGGTAGTTTTTCATTTAATTCCTTTTTAATCTCTTCTGATAATTCTCCAGATTCAAATGTTATAAGTGGCATATTTTTTACCTCCCCTCTTTTTATATCTATTTTTTCCAACTTTCACCGGCCTCTACTATATTAGAGTCATATTTTTCGAAAAGGTTACAAAAAAAAATAAATTATTTAATTTTTTATTGTAAATTTATTCATGTGATCCTATTTCATAAGCTTTTTTGAGCCAAGATTTCCTTTTCTTTTCAGATGATAATTTAACAGATCCAAAATAATTTTTTTTAATAGGTTTAATTCCACAAAATTTTAATACATCTTTCATCATCTTAAAACCAGGATCCCCTGCAAAAATCTTATAATACCACGGAGGACCATCCATTGTCACAATCAAACGACTAGATTTTCCTTTTAGTAATTTATCCCATTTTGGAGCAAACCCTTTTGATTCTTTATATTTATAGGCAAAATCTGGTTGAAATATTGTTTCTAAAAAAACTTTTAGCAATGCAGGAGGAGTCGCCCACCACGTTGGATAAGAAAAAACCAAATGCTCGGACCAACTAATTAAGTCTTGACTTTTTAATAAATCTTCTGATAAGTTTGGATATTCTAAATGTTTATGCTTAATAAACTTTTCCAAATCTAAGTCTTTTAATTTTAAAATTTTAATATCATGATTCCCTTTTTTGGCTCCTTTAATATATTCATCTGTTAATGCGTTACAAAAACTATCGGTTCTTGGATGCGCTTTAATAACTAAAATCTTTTTCATTATATCACTCCTATACCTGTTTGTTTTATAAATATATTTATTTTTTATCTTTAATTCTAACTACCATCGGTAACTACCGATGGTAGTGTTATATCTAAAACATATTCTTCTGTCAACCTTTTTTGAAAAAATACTTATAGATTTAAGAATTCAACCTTTATTTTATAGTTATCTTCAACCCTTTTTTGAATCAACTCTTTATATTTATCCAATTGACTTTGTTCTTTTGTGAATCCAGTTTTAAAATCTAATATGCATATTTCTTTTAATTTTTTGTCTATTAGTAATCTATCTATTCTATATTCTTTATCATCTTCTTTTATAGAATACTCTGTAAAGACATCCCACCTTTTTTGAAAAAATTCACTTTTCCTTTCTATTAATTCATCTCCACGTTGAAAAACCTCTTTTAGCTTTTCTTGTCCTAGCATATTTCCATATCGACCTAAAGTCAATTTTCGAGCGTATTCTTTTTCAGAAATCTCCCCATATTTTATCTGTTCTAAATAAAAGTGAACTGCCAATCCAATTTTTCTTTTAAACTCCATATCTAAAGTCATATCAAACTGCTTTTGTGTATAGTTTTTCATTAATATTTCTTTTGAATATTCTGGGGCTTTAAAATAACTTTGTAAATTAGAAATATTAGCTTTTTTGTCAGAGTCTATCTCCTTTTCTCTCTCTCTAAGCTCACCTAAAAAATGTTTGTTTTCTGTTAAATCCATCATGGATTCTATCTCAGAACCAGCACTATTTAAAATTGCTTTTTTATACATATAATATTTTGTATCACTAGGACCAACTTTATCAAATGAATCTACCTTTTTATTAGTGGTATCTAAACATAAATAAAGATTGCTTTTGGGTCTCGTTATAGCAACATATATATTATTTAATTCTTCCATCCTACTTTTTTCTTCATCTTTATTATAAAAGTCTAATTCTAAGAGCTCTAAATATTTACCCCATTTTGAATTAACCATTAGATAATCAGTTATGTTTTCAAAGTTTTCATCAAAATCGATATAAAATTCTAGAGAATGACCATGACCTTTTCTAGATGATAAATTCCAGTAAAAAAACTGTGTATCAAATTCTAATCCTTTAGATTTATGTATTGTTAAAAGCTTAACTGCATCTACTTCTTCCAAAGCTCGCTGTTTCATCTCTTCGGAATCTCGATTCATTTTAATAAACTCTATAAATTCAGGTAGTGATGTAAAAGATTTCATCTTTTCAAAAAAGTAATATATATTCTTATAATCACTGGCTGAATTGAACTTTTCTAAAATTCCAAAATCTTCAATTAAATGATTGGCCAGTTCCGAATATTTATAGCCTTTCATTTTTTTTACAAAAGATAATATTGCCCTTAAATCTTTTAATATATCATTAGGTTTTGAATTAGGGAAATTCAGATAATTTTGTATCTCTTCTTTATTTTTTAATAAATATTTCAAACTGCTTTCAGGGATAAAAACTAAATCGGATCTCAAAAAAGATAACAAATCAAAATAATCATTATAATTTATATATCTTAATAACCTGTACAGAGGAAATACTGCCTTATGGTCAATAATAGAGTCATTTGACTCTGTTATATAAGGTATCCCTAATTTTTCTAATTCTTGAGATATTTCTGTAAGATGTTTATTTTTTCGGGCTATAATTGCAGTATTTTTATAATTTTTTATATTATTTTTTATTGTTGTTGCAATCTCTTTTTTGACATCGAGATCTCCATTTTTTCCACCAAAAAAGGTTTTTACAAAACCATCATCTTTAGCTGAAAGATACTTAACATCTTCATATTCCCAATTAGGGTCTATATCATTAAAAAATCTATTTACAAAAGTAATTATCTCTTGTTGACTTCTATACGAAGTATCTAAAGTTTTTGTTGGTGCATCAATAATTCTATCAATATTTTCGAATAATTTTTTTTCTCCACCTCTCCATCCATAAATAGATTGTTTTGAATCCCCAACTATAATGGAATTTTGAGAACTATCTATAATGCTTTTTAATATTTTCCACTGCAATATACTTGTATCTTGAAATTCATCTACGAAAATACTTTTTATATTTCCGCCTAACAAGTCATAAAAATAATCAGTAAGCTTTCCGTCTTTTATTAAATTCAAATCCCCGTTAAACATATATTTAAAAACATAAGTTGAAATATCCGTATGTGTAAATTTCATCTCTTTTAACTTCATTTCATCATATATTTTAAATATCATCCCTACAAAATCAAACACATCTTTTTCATAAGGGATTATCTCCTGATTATATACTTCTGATATTATGTTCTTTTGGAAAATTTCATAACTTTCTTTTAATTCATTTACCATTGACTTCACTTTTTTGCCTTTAACCTTATTCCCATTCCAGAAATAATTTTTTAAAAAAGATTTTTGATTTTCTTGAATATATTTTTCCTTTTCTTCTATGCTTTCTAATACAAAATAATCCTTAAATGCCTTTTTAATAGCAGGCAAAATATCTGTTTTTCCTTTGGCTTTTAAAATCTCCTTAAAATTAAATATCATCTCTTCGAGCATTTTAAAGCTATCTTCAACTTCTAAATTTTTTCTCTCTTTATAATCAATCATAAGAAATTTCCAACGATTATAAATAAGTTTTTCTATTAAATCGATATATTTATCTATATCTCTTTCTCTACTGGTCTCTAAAAACTCTTTCATCTGTTCAAAATATTTATGATTATCTAAAATCTTTTCAAAAATCTTCTCTAATATCTCTCGATTAGTATTTGAATCTATCATTTCATAAGAATAAATATTTAAGACTGGAGCTATAGCTTTTTTGAAAATTGAATTCAAAAAACCATCTATGGTATATATCCTTATTTTATCTCTATTTTTAAGAATTTTTTTATACTGTTTTTCCAAAATATCTTTATTAAAACTTATGTCAGGATCCAAATCTTTTAGATTTTTTATAAGCTCTATATCGTCATTGTATATTATGTTCTCCAAATGTTCTAAAACTCGATTTCTAATTTCAGCAGTAGCTTTTCTAGTAAAAGTCATTACTAAAATCTCTTCAAAGTCAGTTCCCCTTAAAAGATCTGCAATATATTCTAAAGATAAAGTATAAGTTTTTCCTGTTCCTGCGCTGGCCTTAATTACTTTCTTCATATTCTCCCCCTCTACAAACTTTTTTGAAATCACATCTTTGACACTCTGCAGGATTTTTTTTATAAATTTTAGAATCTGTAAAATCCTGTAATGTTTCTTTCAAAATTTCTGGAGTTAACTCTTTGTCTACATATCTTTTTCGCTTACTTTGAAATTTTTCATCTAATATATTATAAATATATTTTTTAGCAGCATTTTGATCCCCATAGAACATAATAGAATAAAAATCTAATTGTCTCAAATAACCGCTTCCAGATTTATAATCAATTAAATAATTAGATTTATCAGTTTTGATTTCAAGATCTATACGCCCTGTAATATTTATATCATAATCTTTAGATATGATATTTTTCTTCCCTGATTTTTCCATATTAATCTCTGTTATATTTTCTTTATATATCTTATATTTTAAATTAGCAAAAAAATAATCAACTGATTCTATTACAAAAGGAAAAATTATTTCATTATAATATTTTTCAAAGTTTTTTGGTATTTTTAATTTCATTTTTTTTAGTGTCTCATCTAAAACAGCTTTTATTTTTTCTCTGGAAATATCGAATTCTCGATTAAAAAAAGAATCTCTATTCATATTCCCTATCTTTTCAAAAATTTCATGTAGTATTATACCTAAAAGTTTTTTATCTAGTTTATATTTAATTTCTTTATAATCATTTTCAAATCGTCTTATTTTCTGAAGAAAAAACTTATAATAACATGATTCTAATGTTACAAAATCATATTGTCCAATATTAAGTTCTGTTTCAAAATCTTCTCTTTCTATTTTCATTTTTTCATTATTAAAAGAAATCTTTGGATAATTTTTTTGATAAAATATTTTTTTAATAATTTCTTTATAATCTCCTTGATCGATTTTTAAATCAGTTATTTTACAATTTAAATTGAGTTTTATCTCTTCCAAAAAAGAGCTAGGTTCAAGGTTGTTTGCTTCAGATCTTAAATAAAATATCTTTGCTTTTTTTGAGCTGAATATATTTCTATATAAAGCATACTTTTGTTGTAGCCGATCTTCTTCATATGTTTTTAATCCCAAATCTGATCTTTGATTTTCTGTTAATAAAAAATTAGAAGTAGATGATGTAGGGTAACTCTTTTCTGTTATATTTAAAAAATATACCTCATTTCGTGGTATCTCACCTGAATCAACTATAGAATCGACTTCAATTACGTCATTATCTTGATTAATCACTTTAATATCTTTGAATCTAAGATATTTAAGAACCATTCTGAATAAACCTTCGGAATGACTGCTTCGACTAAAATATTTATCCCACGATGATACAATATCCAAATCCTCAATAACTTTTATTTCCGAAAGGGCTTCATTATATTTAGATATTACACTTACAAATTCCATATCATTTAACTTTTCTAAATTTATGTTTTCTAAAAAATTTATATAATCGTTCAAATTTCTATAAGAATATATAAGCTTAATTAATCTAAATAATTTTAAAAGACCGTCTTTATCAGAATCGTATATTCTTATAATTGTTTCTTCATCGATATATCTATAATCATTTTTTATTAAATTTTGTATTTTCATTATATCAATGGAATCAATCCCAAAATATTTTTGAATCTCTTTAGAGTATATAGCTTCACTAAAAGCAGATAACTTAACAACAAAGCTTTTTTCTAGTATTTCAACTGAAAAAAGTATATTATATATATTATTTAAAAATCTATATATCTTTGTCTCTTCGAATACTATTTTCGAATTAAACTTTATTTTATTTTTATTCAAAATTTTTGCATATATATTATCTGGATCTGGCATCATAATATCAACATTCTCTTCTTTTTTTTCTAAAATATTTACAAGATTTATCTTTTCCAAAAAAGAATCTGTAGTTTCAAATATTTCAATATCTGTTTTGATTTTATCCAATATGGAAACTTTTTTGATTTTCAATTTATCTTCATCAAAGTCTTCTTTGGGCATTTGGAGTTTTACTGTTATAGGTATTTTTTTATTTAACTCGGTTAATATATCTTTTTCAAATGGAGTTAGAGTTATGGTATTAACTAATTCTATTGTTGAGAAATCTCTAAGATATGTCAAATCAATTTCTTCTAGATCTCTCTTAATCAAAGAATGGGTATATCCCTTTTCTTCTAGTTTTTTTATAAATCTTTTTTTTATTTTATTAAATACTATATATCTATCTTCTTGCCATTTTTCAAGATTATTTAATTTTTTAATATTATATTCATTTAATTCTCGAAAAAAACTGAAAAAGTAACCAGCTATATCAATGGAGTCATAATATCCTCCTATATTTAAATCTTTTTTATCTTTTTTGGTAAGTGATTCATAAAATAAAATAAAAGCCTTCTCTTCTTTAAGAACAATTTTATCTGTGGGAAGTATTCTCTCTTTAAACTCATTTAAAGTTATAAAAGAAGACCTCTTTTGCAAAAAAGGGCTTTCATAATTTCTTTTAGCTTGTCTTAGTGTGTTATTATTATTAAAAACATATAAGGTATTTAATTGGTTCTTTGAATTATCTAATTCACACAAGTCATCTGTATAATCGATATATTTAAATTTCATGCTATAACTCCTTTTTTAATTTATTATTTTAACTTCTATATTTTATTATATCATATATTTTTTTCTATTACTATTAATTATAAGTATTTATTATTACATAAATTATAATTAATATCCAAAAAAAAGCACAATATATAGTTTTTATATATTGTGCTTTTTTAAACATATTATTCATTTTGAATTCTTAATTCACTTTAACACTCGATACCCTAGCCTCTCTTTCTTTTTTTATTAAATATAGCTAATCAAAAAATAGTTAAATTGGAGCCAGATTAAAACTTGAGATAAAATTTTTGCCATTGTCACTATTCCTAAAATTAAATATTTTATTCCTATCTTTAATATTTCAATTTTTCAGAAAAGTATGGAAACATCTTAGTTTCAATTCTAGATT
>JBNJFI010000054.1:0-14562 GCA_051746725.1 Fusobacteriota bacterium | reverse complement strand
AAATAAGTTCAGTTAATTAAATATATATCAAAAAAGCTATGGAAAAATCCATAACTTTTTTGTATTGTTTTATATATTATTTACTACTTTTAGCTTTTTCAATAACTGGTCTTCCTCCACCACTGCTAAATGCTTGGATTATTTCTTCCCCTTTTTTGAAAGGAACTGTCATGAAAGAAAATTTATCTAGTATTTTAATATCATCAATTTCTCTGTTTGAAATATTAACTCTATCTTGAACAAATTTAACTAACTTTTTTGGATGTGCCATTCCTGTTTTTCTTCCTTTAGCAATAAACAGTCTAGTTACACCACCTGGATCAATTTTTCCATTATCGTTATTAGAACTCATATAATCTTTTTTAGTTAATTTTCCTTTAAGAGTATGTTTCAATACAGCTGCTAAAACCTCTTTTGGATCATTTCCTTCTAAAAGATCTTCTGCAATTTTATTATAAGTTTCAAATTTGTCTTTTTCCAAAATCAAATCTATATTTTCTTTTAATTTATCTTTTTGTGAATCTAGAACATCACTCACTTTAGGTACATTTTGTTTTGTTATTTTTGTTTTTGCTTTTCTCTTTATTTGAGATAATTTTCTATATTCTGAAGAACTTATAAAAGTGATAGCTGTTCCTTTTTTTCCAGCTCTTCCAGTTCTTCCTATTCTATGGACATAACTTTCTGGGTTTTGAGGTAAAGAATAATTAATTACATGTGTCAAGTCATCAACATCAATTCCTCTAGCTGCAACATCTGTTCCAACTAAAATTGTAGTTTCTTTGTCTTTAAATCTTCCCAAAACTCTTTCTCTTCTATTTTGAGGAATATCTCCATGTATTGCTTCTGCATCATATCCTCGTCCTCTAAGTCTTTTAGCAGTTTTATCTACATTTACTTTTGTTCTACAAAATACAATTCCATAAAATCCATCTTCTATATCAATAATTCTAGATAAAGCTTCAAATCTATCTCTTTTAGGAACTTCAAAATATATTTGCTCTGTTAAATCTGCTGTTAACTGTTTGTTTTTTACAGAAACTACTTTATAATTTCTCATATATCGTTTAGCTATATTTTTTATAGCTCTAGGCATAGTTGCAGAAAATAAAAGCATCGTCCGCTCTTTAGGAGTGGCTTTTAATATCTCCTCAATGTCGTCTATAAACCCCATATTTAACATTTCATCTGCTTCATCTAATATCATATATTTTATTTTATCTAATTTTAATTTTCCTCGTCCTATAAGGTCAATTAATCTTCCAGGAGTTCCAACTACAATATCTACTCCTCTTTCTAATTTGTTTATTTGTCGACCAATTGATTGTCCACCATATATTGGGAAAACTGTTAGGTTTTTATGTCCCTTTAATGAATTTAATTCTTCTGAAACCTGATTTGCCAACTCTCTTGTTGGAGTCAAAATTAAAGCCTGAACTTCTCTTTTTTTACTAGGTTTTAATTTCTCGATTATAGGTAGTCCAAATGCTGCAGTTTTTCCAGTTCCTGTCTGAGCCTGTCCTATTAAATCTGTTTTACCTTCTAATAATAAGGGAATAGCCTTCTTCTGAATAGCTGTAGGTTCCTCAAATCCTTTTTTCTTTAATGCCTCAATTATTTCTTCTGATAATCCCATGTTTCTAAATTCCTTTAACGTTTCCATTTACATCTCCTCTTTTTTATCTTAAATTTTTTAATACTATATCTAAAATTTCATTATACTTCTTATCCGTCTTGAAACCTGCAGCTTTTTTGTGACCTCCACCATCAAACATTGTGGCTATCTTATTAACATCAGGACCCTTAGATCTAAAACTTCCCTTGATTTTTCCGTCATCTTCTTCTCTTAAGAAAAGTGCTACTTTACATTTTTCATAGCTTCTTAAGGCTTCTACAATTCCCTCAGTATCTTCCTTATTTTCATATTGCTCTTTTCTTAAATAAAATATATTTAATTTTTCCTCTTTGTAATATTTCATATTTTCAAGTGCCAACCCAAGCAATCTTAACTCTTTCATACTCTTGTTTGAAAATAGTTCTTCACTTATTTTTTCATTATCTATGCCTAATTTTGTCAGTTTTGCAGCTATATGAAAAGTTATATCTGAAACATTACTATATGAAAAGTTCCCTGTATCGAATGCAATCCCTGTATATAATGCCTCTCCAATATCAGTATCCATATCTATATTGAAGTTCTTTATTAAATCATATAATATTTCACTTGTAGAAGAAACATTTTCGACTAAATTAATATCTCCATATCTGTTATTGCTAATATGATGATCTATATTAATTACAGTTGTATCTTCAGAAATCAATTCTTCTACTTTTCCAATTCTAGATAATTCACCACAATCCAATGCAATTATTGCATCAAATTTATATTTTGTATTTATATCTGAAAATTTTTCAACCATTTCAATGCCTTTCAGAAAATTTAAATATCTTGGGGTATTATCTTCTAAAATTATCCTTACCACAGGTTCTATTTTTTCATTTAGTTTTAAATATTTATTTATTGCTAAAAACAGAGCTAAGGATGATCCAATAGCATCTCCATCAGGATTTATATGAGCAGTTATCAAAATCCTTTTACTTTCATCAATTTTTTTTAATATTGCATTCTTACTTTTCATATTTTGTTCTTTATTCATTTGTTCACCTCATTTCAATATAATTTTAATATCATTTTTTAAAAAATACTCTGCGGCTATTCCATTGCCATTTATTAACTTTTTTGTAAAAGTTCCATCATATATCTCCCTGTATCCACAAGAAGGACTTTTTGATTTTAAAATTGCTAGTTTACAATTATTTTTTTTTGCAATTTTTAAACTTTCCCTGGCTCCTTTTTGGAATTTCCATGTATAATCGATTCCTTTTTTGCTTTTTACTCTTCGGTTTTGATTTATCTCAACAGGATTTCTCGGTGTAGGCATTCCACCTAATATTTCAGGACAAACCATTATTAGATTTATTTTTTCTTTGAGTACATCTAAAAAATGGCTATAGTTATTTTCACCATTATATTTACAGTTTATCCCCATCAAACAAGTACTTACTATTATTTTAGGCGTAGATTTTATTTTTATAATATTACCAGTCGCTCTTTTTAAATTTTTTAATAGTTTTTTTCTTATTTTTTTGTCTGTTGATATTTCCAATAAGGGTTTTAATACAAAAGCTCTATTTTTAAATTCTTTATGGGGAATAATTAAATCGTGTCGATTAATTTTAATATTCTCATAAAAAATAATATCTATATCTATAGTTCTTGGTCCCCAGTGAATTTCTCTTTTTCTTTTTAATTTTTTTTCTATGTAATGTATGAATTTTAATAATTTATATGGCTTAAAATTTGTTCTTATTAAAGCAGCCATATTTATAAAATCATCTTGCTTCACTGGTCCCACAGGCTCAGTTTTATAAAAAGAAGATATTTTTAAAATATCTATATTAGAATTATTATCTAACTTTGATAGCGCCTGTAAAAGATTATAAAATTTATCTCCTCTATTAGTACCTAAACTTAAAAAAACTTTATTCATATATATGTTACTCCTATTCTATTGCAGAAAAATAATTTGAATTTTTATCTATAAATCTCTACTCCTACATGATCAAAGTTTCCATCTATTGGAGCTTGAGGTTTTTTTATATTAACTCGAATATTTTTTATTTTAGTAAACTCTGATAACAGAGAATTCGCAATATTCTCAGCTAAAGTTTCTATTAAGTCATATTTATTTGTTTTAGTAATATGTTCTACTTTATTATAAATATCTGCATAATTAATAGTTTCTTTTAAATCATCTGTTTTTCCTGCACCTTGTAAGTCTAAAAATAATTCTAAATCAATATAAAAATTTTGACCTAATTTTTTTTCCTCTTCCAAAACTCCATGATATCCGTAAATTTTTAGATTTTTCAATAGTATTTTATCCATTTCTCTCCTTTACTAAGGGTTTAAACCCTTCTCCTAAGACTTCATGAGCCTCTGTTATAATCATAAATGCATTTTCATCTATATTTTCAATTCGATCTTTTAGTCGGAAAATTGATCGATTTCTAACAACTGTCATAATTATATTTTTATCATCATTAGTATATAAGCCCTTTGAAGGAATAACTGTTCCACCATGTTGAAGCTCTTCTAATATAAGTTGTTTTACTTCTTCATGCTTATCTGTTATTATATATGCCACTCTTGAATAATCCATACCATTAAATATTAAATTTATTACTCGTCCACTTGCATATAGAGAGATAACAGCATAAAGAGCAGGCTCAAATCCAAAAACAAATGCAGCAGTTCCTAGAACAAAAGAATCAACTGTTATCATAGCATAACCAATTTGAATTTTTAGATATTTATGAATTATTTGAGCTATTATATCAGTTCCACCAGTACTTCCACCAAGCTTCATTAATACGCCAACTCCAATACCGGCAAAAATTCCACCATAGAGTGCTGCAAGAAGTGTATTGTTAGTAACCCCTTCTAATCCAATAGTTCTACTGAAAAAAACAGTATATACGGAAACCATAAGAGATCCATAAAAAGTTTTAAATCCATAACTTTTTCCAAATATCTTAAATCCTATTATAAATAAAGGTATATTACATAAAAACATAAATATCCCAGGAGGAAATCCCCAAACATTATATACTACAGTAGCTAATCCTGAAACCCCACCTGCTGCTATCTTTCCTGGAATTAAAAATAATACTAATCC
The DNA here is from genome assembly GCA_051746725.1 of Fusobacteriota bacterium. Classification (GTDB taxonomy): domain Bacteria; phylum Fusobacteriota; class Fusobacteriia; order Fusobacteriales; family JBNJFI01; genus JBNJFI01. The sequence continues at coordinate 9,823 of JBNJFI010000054.1, read as the reverse complement.
TAATGCTAAAATTATAAGTCCAAAATTTATTAATATATATTCTCCAATTTTAGTTTTGTGTTTCATAATCACCTTTTTCCATGACTATTTGTTCTAAATTTTTAAATGTTTTTTGTTCAGGTTTTTTCTTACCTTCTTTTATAATTTTTTCCATATTCTCATGATTTTTTATATAACTTTTAGTAGAATCATATCCTCCAATTTTAGCTCTTAAGTTCATTGTAGCGATCTCAACCATAGATGCTGCATTTCTACCAGATGATATATGGAGAGTTATTCTCGGAAAATCTTTTTTGAGAATTTGATAATTATCCTCTTCATAGTCATTTGTTTCATCATCTCCTGGTTCAAATTCCTCAAGATTTAAAATCAAATCTAGTTGTTTACTACTTCGAACAGCTCCTAAACCATATAGAGTTTTGATATCTATAATACCTAATCCACGTATTTCCATGAAATATGGGATTTTTTCAGCTCTTCCTACCACTCGGCCATCTGAATACTTTTTCAATTTTATCATATCATCTGCAATTAGACGATGACCTCTATGAATTAATTCCAAAGCCGTCTCACTTTTCCCAATACCACTTTTCCCCATTAATAGAACACCAAAACCAAATACCTCAACAAAAACTCCATGTAAAGTTATAAATGGGGCAAAATATCTATTTAGATATTCATTTAGATTTATCATAAGTTTAGAACCTTTAATTTCTTTACTTAATAATACCTTTTTTGTTTTTTTTACCATTTCTAAAAAATACTCAGGAACTGTTTTTATATTAGTAAGTATAATAACTGGTATTTCATAATTTAAATAATTTTGTAAGTGTTCACGTCTAACATCAACAGGGAGTTTATCTAAATATTTTAACTCAGTTTCTCCGATTAAATGTATTTTATGTTCTCCACTTTCTTCTAATATATCATAAAATCCTGTGAATTCTAGAGAAGGTCTATGAACTTTTTTTTCTCTTATCTCATGACTATCTAATTCATCTTCACCAGCTAAAATCTGAAAATCAAATTTGTCGACTAATTTATTGAGAGATAATGATTTAATTTTTTTCATATTACTTTCTCCTTCTTTGACGTTATTTTTTGCAATCAAGTCTTTAGTTTGCTCTAGAAAATATATAGCAGAATTTTTACCACTTTGTTTAAGACGTTGGTTTCTTGCAGCAGCTTCAATTATAATACTTAAATTTCTACCTTTACGCACAGGGATACTTAATTTTGGTATTTCGACTCCTAGTAAAAATTGAGTTTTAGTATCAACTCCCAATCTATCATAGAATTTTCCTTTCTTCCAATTTTCAAAATTTATTATAAGATCTATACCCTTTTGAGATCTTACAGATCCTATCCCATAAAATTCAATTACATTTATCTTTTTTGAAGAATTCAAATTTAAATAATAATGTTCTTTTTGATGCTCTTTTTTGTATTCATCCATTCCAATTAAAGTAGTTTCAGAGATATGCTTAATGGTTAATACATCATCTGTTATATAAATATGCCCTTTTTCTAATAATTCTATAGTAGCTCCTATTTTTGATTTAGCATCCCCTTTTATTAAAATTCCCATTCCAAAAACTTCCATGAGAGTAAAGCCTCGAACTGTAATTTCAGCAGCTAGTTTTTTTTCCAAAAAAGTATGTAGTTTTTCCATAAAAAATTCTAACTTTTCTTTTGTTCTGAAAACTGGAGTGTGATAATAATTAGAAATTTCCAGTACCATTTTATCAATCTTTTCATTTTCAGTTACTATAATACATGGAAATTCATAGGATATATAGTTTGTGAGGTTCTTATGTTTTATATTTTTTTTAAGAGATTCTATATATTTTTTTTCTTCTTTTCCAAATATTTGGATCTTGCCTTCAATATCATATTTATTCTCAATAGTATGTCCTGTTAATTCTATTCCTGGTCTGTGTAAATCTGAGACAACTATTTCTTTATTAATCCATTCTTCTCCAATTACTATTTCTAGATTAAATTCTTCTATAAGTGCTTTAATTTTAGTTGCTTTTTCCATATCTAATACCTCACTCTTATTAAATAATTTTCACTATTAGGAATTTTACTTAAAATTTCATTAGCTTCATTTCGACTTTGAATTTCAGTAATAACTACTTGATTATAAACTATATTATTAATAGTTTTTTTCTCAATTTTAGCATTATAATTTTTTAATTCATTAATCCTTTTTAATGCATTTTCTTTTTCCGAGTAAGTTCCTATTTGAATATAATAATTGGTTTTATTTGTATTTGTATTTATATTTGTATTTTTAATAGAATCTGGTTTTTTTTCTTTTAATTTATTTTTGTTTTCTAAAGTTAAATTATTTTTATCTAATTTATTCTCAGGAGCCTTGATATAAAAATCTTTAGTCCTGATATTTAAATTATCAATAATATTATTAGTTTCAATTTTTTTTTGAGTTCGTAGTTTTGAAATTTTTAAAGTTAGTTTATCATAAAAATAAAAGCAAGTATAAATAAAACCTATTAAAATCAATAGCTTTACAAATACAACTCTCTTTTTAGATATTCTCACGATACACTCTCCTTTTTACTTCACCAATAAGATATAGCGATCCTGCAATCACAATTGCTTTTTTTCCTAAAGATTTACCTTTTTTGATAGCCTCTTTTATATCTTCGCAAATATACTTTTTATTAAAATTATTGTCATAGCTACTTAATTGTTTCCCAGATAATCCACGGTGGTTATTTTTTAAAGATGTAAAAATAACATCGTTGGAAAACTTATGAAATTCCTCTAATATTTTAGGAATTTCCTTATCTTTTAAAATAGAAGTTATTACAATTATATCATCTTTTTTGAAAAGAGATAACATGTTTTCTTTTAATTTTATTGCAGAATCAATATTATGTGCTCCATCTAAAATTATAAACGGATTTCTTTCTAAAATTTCAAAACGCCCTTCCCAAATCAAATTATCAAGCCCTTTTTTTATAAATTCAATAGGAATGTTTAAATATTTTGAAATTTCATAAGCTAATAAGAAGTTTTCTCCTTGAAATTTCCCATATAAAGGTAATTGAAATTCAAGATTATCTATTTTTATAATGGTACATATTTTTCTTGGGTTTAAGGAGATTTCATATTTTTTACTTAACACATCATGTACTTTAGAGTTCATTTTTTTAGCTACTTTGTTTATTACCTTTTTTGCATTGTCTTGTTTAACAGTATGAAAGACAGGGATATTGTTCTTTATTATTCCTGCTTTTTCATACGAAATTTTTTCAATGGTATCTCCTAAAAAATCAGAATGGTCGAATGATATATTTGTTATTGCAACTACATCAGAGTTAACAATATTAGTAGAATCATATCTTCCTCCTAGACCTGTTTCTAATACAAGGTAATCAATTTTTTTTTTTGAAAAATAAGAAAACATAATTGCAGTGGTAATATCAAAAAAGGTAGCTTCTATATTATTTTTTATTATTATTTTTTTTATTGATTTAAAATTTTCTTTTAATTCCAAATCAGAGATCTCACTTAAATTATATCTAATTCTCTCGTTAAACCTTACAAGATGTGGAGATGTATATTTACCTACAGAATACCCTGACTTATGTAAAATATTTTCCAGCATGGTAGCAAGAGATCCTTTCCCATTGCTACCAGCTATATGAATTATTTTGTAATTGTTCTGAGGATTATCTAAGCTATCTAAAAGTAAATTTATATTCTCTAGACCCAACTTTATTCCAGTTTTAGATATATTTTGTATTTCATCTAATATATTTGTATTATCTTCCCCCATGAATTCTCCTTTATATCACAATTGTTTTTCATTCTTTAATTTCTCACATATTTTTGAGATTAGAAAAGAGGTGTCTTTTCCTGCTCTTTTGGTAAATTTTTCAAAATCAATATTAGCTTCTTCATTTGCTTTATCAGAAATTATTCTGACAACAACAAATTCGACATTATACAGATAACACACTTGAGCACAAGCAGCACCTTCCATTTCAACACAATCACCTTTTAAAATTTTAAAAAGTGCTTCAAGTTTTTCTTGGGAAGCAATAAACTGATCTCCACTTAAGATTCTACCTATAAAATTAGTTCTATCAGAAAAATTAGTATCTAAAATTTCTTTTGTCATCTCAACCAAATTTGGCGAAGCCTTAAATGTTGAAGTTTTCATTCTAGGTATTTCCCCTAATTTTGCTCCAAAAGCAGTTGCATCAACGTCATGTTGAATCAAGTCTCGGGAGATAACAAAATCTTCTATTTCCAATTTTGGATTAATTGCTCCAGCTACTCCAGTAAATATTAATTTATCAATATTAAAATTTGTTATTAATATCGTGGTTGACATGGCAGCATTGACTTTTCCAATTCCCGATTTAGTCAAAACAACAGGATAACCATTTAGTTTACCCTTCCAATATAGTCCATTTGCTATATTAACTTCTTCAATATCTTTCATTTTATTTTTCAAATCTAAAATTTCTTCCTGCATTGCTCCTATAATACCTAACATATCATCTACTCCCCTTTTTTATTTAATATTGCTTTTATAAAACCTTGGAAAAGTGGATGTGGTCTATTAGGTCTAGATTTAAATTCAGGATGAAATTGAGAAGCTACAAACCAAGGATGATTTTCCAATTCAACAATTTCTCCTAATTTCCCATTTGGAGAAACTCCTGTTAATTTAAGTCCTTTTTCTATAATATCCTCTTTAAATTCATTATTAAATTCGTATCTATGTCTATGTCTTTCATATATCAACTCTTCTCCATATACATCAAATGCTTTACTATTTTCATCTAATTTACATGGGTATAACCCCAATCTCATAGTTCCACCTTTTTCATCAATGTCTTTTTGATCTGGCAAAATATCTATAACTGGATATGGAGTATTTTCATTAAATTCTCTACTATTTGCATCTTTCAATCCCACTACATTTCTAGCAAATTCAATTACAGCACATTGCATACCTAAACAAATTCCAAAGAAAGGAACTTTATTTTCCCTAGCAAATTTTATCGCTTCAATTTTTCCTTCAATTCCACGTTCTCCAAATCCTCCAGGAATTAAAATTCCATGATAATTTTTTAAAGAATTTAAGTCATCTTCCTCTGAATTTATATAATCTATTTCTACTTTAGTGTCATTTTGAAATCCAGCATGTTCCAATGATTCGTTTATACTAAGGTAAGCATCTTTTAATTCTACATATTTACCTACTACTGCGACTTTAACTGTTTTGGAAGGATTTTTTATCTTATGTACTAAATCTTTCCATTCTGAAAGGTCCGGTGCAGTATTTTTTATATCAAGCTGCTCGCAAACAATATCAGCTAATCCATTTTTTTCCATAATTAATGGCAATTCATATATACTATCAGCATCAGGAGCTTCAATAACAGCTCTCTTATCTAAATCACAAAAAAGAGAAATCTTATCTTTTACCTCTTGTGGCAATGATCGATCAGTTCTAGCAACAATTATACTTGGATGAATTCCAAGCCCCATCAAAGTCTTCACACTATGTTGTGTAGGCTTTGTTTTCAGCTCTTTTGCTGCACTTAGATATGGTATTAAAGTTGTATGTAAATAGATTACATTTTCTTTTCCAATATCAAATCTAAATTGTCTAATCGCTTCCAAAAAAGGCAAACTTTCAATATCTCCAACTGTTCCACCTATTTCAGTTATTACTATGTCGCTGTCATTTTGTTTTCCAGCAATTTCAATTTTACTCTTTATTTCATCAGTAATATGTGGAATAACTTGAACAGTAGCTCCTAGATATTCTCCTTTTCTTTCTTTTTGCAATACTGACCAGTATATTCTTCCAGTTGTAACATTGTTATATTGACTAAGATTTTTATCTATAAATCTCTCATAATGCCCAATATCTAAATCAGTTTCGGCTCCATCATCTGTGACAAAAACTTCTCCATGTTGATATGGACTCATTGTTCCAGGATCAACATTTATATAAGGATCAAACTTTTGTATAGTAACTTTATACCCTCTTTCTTCTAATAATCTCCCTAGAGATGATGCTGTAATACCTTTTCCCAATGATGAAACAACTCCACCTGTAACAAAAATATACTTTCTTTTTTTCATCTAATTCTCCTTCTTATTTGATTTTTAGTATTTTTTAAAATAAAAAAAAGACGAATAAACGTCTTTTTTTCTAAATCAGATCAATTTTTTATTCTCATAAATTATACCATATAAACAATTTAAATTCAAGGTATAACCATATTTTTTTTGTTGTCTAAATCTAAAATATTAATCTCTAAACATATATTCAAAATTAATTCCATACCTAATCTGCATAGATTTTGGTTGAAAAAATTTTGTCTTAGAGTCGATATCAGACATAGGTAAAAGTTTAGAGTTTATATATAAATTTAATTTAAAGTTATCGTTAGGTAAAAAAGATATTCTAGAATATGGCGAGAACTCTTTTCCTGGATTTAATTCAACATTTTCAGGATATCCAACTTTTTCTAACTCAACAATTTCCAAAATATATATCGGATAATTAGTTCCAATCTCAAATTCATAATTTGGTCCATCTATATTTAGACTTTTTAAAATAATTGAAATATCCGAGTAAGTATGTGTGTATTTTTCATAATACCCAGTTACCTCTGAAGTCTCAGATGATTCCCATCCTGAGGTTTTATTATAAACTTTTCCGCTATTGATGTATCGGCTCCATTTATCTAAACCCACTCCTAAGTTAATTACCCATGAATAAGAATCTTTTTTGAAAATATCTTTAAGATAACCTAATTCTGATTTGAATCCATAAATATCAGTTTGAGTATAAAATTTTTCACCTGATTGATTTCCGCTATAAGCAATTCTCCCATCATAAAATGAAGTATTTAATTTTACTTTATAACTATAACTATTTTCTTTTATTAAATTCCAATCTTCGGATTCCCTATAGGTTAAAGTTGTTGTCATTATTTACAGCGGTCCATTTTCTTCTAATAATAATTCACCATTAATAAATTCTTTCCAATTATAGTATTCTCTACCTATCCCAAAAGAAATATCAGTAAAGGTTTCTCCTATTAAAGAAATATTAATAGCTAAGATTAAAATAACTATTTTTTTCAAATTATCCCCCTTTTGAATAAATTCATATAATATCATTAATTTTTTTGATAACATTAGTAGAATTATCAAACAGTATTACATTAATTCCTACCTTTTTTGCCCCTAATATATTTTCTTTTTTATCATCAATAAAAACAGCTTCTCTAGGTTTTATATCAAGTCTTTTTAAAGCTAATTTATAGATCTCGGAATTCGGTTTTATTATTCCTTCAGAACAAGAGTAGACTTCTACGTCAAAAAAGGGATAGTTTTGTTCTTGGATTATCATTTGGTTTGGCTTTTCAGTATTAGTAATAAGTCCTATCTTAAAATTTTTCTTTTTTAATTTTTTGATAACTTCAATAATTTCTTTTTTCTCAGAAAAAGTAGACTTTAAGGCCTCTCCCCAAATATTGATATTTTTCTTAGGATTGAGATCCATACTTAAATATATTTGTTCCCAAAACTCATTTTCCAAGATTAATCCTCTTTGAAAATCATCTAAAGATTTTTTTATTGTTAATTTTGAAAAATCATCTTTTTTGATATTTAATTTATCCAGGCAAAATTTAATTATTCCCTGTGAAGGATTGTCTATAATAACTCCTCCAAAGTCAAAAATAAATGCTTTTATATTTTCCATTTTTTACTCCTCGTTCCATTTTTCAATAGTTTTTAGTAATCTTGACATTTTTAAATCTGCTTCCTCATATCCGATTTTTATTAATTTATCAGCGGCATAAAAATTCATCTTATTTATATGAGTCACGTCAGGCGACATATGAAAATCAGATTTTTTATGTTCCGATGAAACCCCAAATCTCATAAAAATACTCAGCATATTTTCAATAGTATATTGATAATTGTGATTAGAATCTTTCTGAGCTTTTTTCTTAAGTCCTTTTAAAAAATCTACATATACTTTTTTTAATAAATCTTTTTTGGTTATATTATCCAATAAAAGATCACCATTAGTCATTTTTTTTTCTAAACTTTTATCGGAAGGAACTTCATTTAAAAGATCAGAAAAACCCACTGAAATTATTCGAGTAGCCCCTAACAGTTTTGCAGTTTCGATTGGTAGAGGTTGAGAGACTCCCCCATCCACATAAACTTTTCCTTTAACCAAAGCTGGCCTGAAAATAAAAGGAATTGATATGCTAGCTCGAACTGCTGCTGCAATATTTCCCTCTGTAAAATGGTACTCTTTTCCAGTTTTAAATTCGACAGCATTTACTCCGAATTTTATTTTAGTATCTTTGAAATTTTTATTTGCAGTTAAAAGTTTTATTAGTTCAAATGCTTCTCTTCCTTTTAATAAACTATCTCTACTCATAGAAAAATCAAGTAATTTTTTATAATCAAAATTAATAGCTAATTGTTCTAAATATTTCATTGGCATTCCAAGGCAATAAAAAGCTCCTACCATGGCTCCAATACTACAACCTGCAATTATGTCTGGCACAATATTTGCTTCTTCTAATCTTTTAATAACACCAATATGAGAAAGTCCCCATGCAGATCCTCCCCCTAAGACTAAAGCCAATTTATCATCAGTTGACATCATTACTCCTTAACTTAAAATTTGATATTTATAATTATTAGCATCTAATATTTCAGTTATTTTATCTTGATTACCCTTATCTTCTAAACCAACTCTAATCTGTCCACCTTCATTTTCTCTAATATGTAAAACTTCTATATCCTTAATATTTATATCATTATTCCCAAATATATTTGCAATCTTTCCGATTATTCCTGGTTCGTCTGGAACGAAAATTCTAATATCTAACATAGGAGATATTATTCCCTTTCTTCTATTAGGAAGATCATCTCTTACTTTTTTTCCATTCCTAAATAACTGCTCCATCTTTTCACCATTTTTATTAGATATCGTATCTCGAAATGCATCTAATTCTTCTTTAAATTTATCAATAACTTCTATTATTTTATCACTATTGTTTAGACATATATCCCGCCACATTACAGGGCTTCCAGACGCTATTCTAGTACTATCTTTAAATCCTCCAGCTGCTAGTGCCAATATATGATTATTTTCATTGTCTAATTTGTCTATACAATTGACTAAAGATGAAGCAGTCAAGTGTGGTAAGTGACTTATAGCTGCAACTGAAAAATCATGATTATCTATATCCATCTTTAAAGGTATAGCTTTTAAAGTTTTAGCCATATCTTTTATTGTATTATAAGCTTTTTTGTCAGTCTTTTCTGTTTCTGTTATAACATATATCGCATTTTCAAAGAGATTTGGGTCAAATGCTTCTACTCCAACTTTTTCAGACCCTGCCATTGGATGACCACCTATAAAGTTAATATCTTTATTTAAATTATTTTCAATTTCTTGTGTTAATTTCTTTTTTGTACTACCAACATCAGTTATAATAGATCCTTTTTTCATGTATTGGCTTGCTTTTATAGCAAATTTTGGAATCAAATTAACTGGAACAGCTAAAATTAAAATATCAACTTCTGCAAGTTTTTCATTTAATTTAAGCTCATATTCATCAATTGTTTCTAATTCTATAGCTTTTTTTAATTTGCTCTCTGTTCGTCCTATTCCAATAACTTTATCTGCCCAACCTGTTTTTCTTAATTTATATCCCATACTCCCACCTAATAGACCTACTCCCATTATTCCAATTATCATATAATCTCTCCTTTATATAAATATTTT
>JBNJFI010000053.1:6456-14742 GCA_051746725.1 Fusobacteriota bacterium | reverse complement strand
AGAAATACCAAGGAAGTTGATGGAACAGGAATAGGTTTATCGGTTGTAAAAAAATTAATAAAGATTTTAGGTGGAGGTATAACAATAGAAAGTGAACTTGGAAAAGGAACAAAAGTAGTTGTTGTATTACCATTTGAAAAAATAAAAAATAAGGGAGAATAAAATGAAAATAGCTTTTTTTGATACAAAACCATATGATAAAAGATTTTTTGATAAATTAAATGAGGATTATGGTTATGATATAACGTATTTTGATGCAAATCTTAATGAAAGTACAGTTAAATTGACAGATGATTTCGATGTAGTATGTGTATTTGTAAATGATAATGTAAACAAAAAAGTAATAGAGGAACTTGAAAAAAATGGTGTTAAATTAATAGCTTTAAGATGTGCTGGATATAATAATGTGGATTTTCAAGCTGCCCGGGATCGTTTACATGTGGTTAGAGTTCCTGGTTATTCACCAAATGCAATAGCAGAACATACAGTAGGACTTATGTTATCTTTAAATAGAAATTTACACAAGGCCTATTATCGAATTAAAGACAATAATTTTTCAATAAATGGTTTTTTAGGCTTTGATATGAAGGGAAAAACAGCTGGTTTAATAGGAACTGGAAAAATAGCTCAAGTCGTAATTAAAATATTAAAAGGATTCGATATGAACGTAATTGCATACGATCCTTATCCAAATGAAGAGGCCGCTAAAGAAAAGGGATATAAATACGTTGAATTAGATGAGTTATATAATAAATCTGATATAATATCTCTACATTGTCCGCTTACTCCTGAAACAAAATATATAATAAACAAAGAAAGCATAGATAAGATGAAAGAAGGAGTAATGATAATAAATACAGGTAGAGGAGAATTAATAAACACAAAAGATTTGATAACAGGATTAAAATCTAGAAAAATTGGGAATGCAGGACTTGATGTATATGAAGAAGAGAGCAAATACTTTTTTGAAGATACATCTCATCAGGTAATGGACGACGATGTCCTTGCTAGATTACTGACATTTAGAAATGTTTTAGTTACATCTCATCAGGCATTTTTTACGAAAGAGGCAGTAACTAATATAGCTCAAACAACTTTGGAAAATATAAAAAGTTTTAAAAATGGAGATAAGCTTAAAAATGAGATTGCATATTATTGTGATAATAAAGGGTGTGCAATAAAAGATAAATAAAATATAATATGAAGAGAATTTAAAGAGAAACCGATTGATATTAATTGGTTTCTCTTTTTTTTATATTTAGAAAATTATACGGAAAAATTTAAAGGAAATAATAAGATCTCCAGTATATTTTATTAGAAGATAAAACAAAAATTTCAAGGAGGGGGAAAGATGAAACTATTAATCAATGAATTAAATGAGATTCAAGAAAAAGAGGGTTATATTTCTGAAGATTCAATGCTAAAGATATCAAAAAATTATGATATACCAAAGGCAGAAGTTTACGGCATTGTCTCTTTTTACTCAAGGCTTTATACTGAACCCACACCAAAGTATATTATTAGAGTTTGTAAATCAGTTAGTTGTGGAATTAATGGAAGTCAAAAGATTAGAGATACTATTAAAAGTTATTTAGAAAGAGGAGTAGAACCTTCGGAGGATTTATTTGCCCTAGAAGAAGTTGAATGTTTAGGACATTGTGGTCAAGGTCCAGTTATTACAATAAATGATAAGGTTTATGGGGATATGACTGAAAAGAAAATATTGGATGTTTTGGATTCTTATAAAGAGGGGAGCATAAAATGAAAGAGAAAATATATATAAAAGATCTAATAAAAAACTCTAATAATTATGGATATGATATTCTCAAAAAAGCTTTAAAAAGAAAACCCTTAGAGTTATTAGAAGAAGTAAAAAAATCTAATTTAAGAGGAAGAGGGGGAGCAGGATTTCCAACAGGTACAAAATGGAATTTTGTAAAAGATAAAGATGATATTATATTAGTTTGTAATGGAGACGAAGGAGAACCTGGAACCTTTAAAGATAGATACATATTAGAAGAGGGACCTGCAATATTTTTAGAAGGGGTTTTAATATCCTCGTATATATTACGATCAAAAAAGATTTATATTTATATAAGAGGAGAATATATAAAAGCTATAAAAAAATTAAAAGATGAATTAAATCGTATAAAAGATATATTAAAACTATATAAAGAAAAAACAGGAAATGAACTGGATATACAAATAGTAAAAGGAGCAGGAGCATATGTTTGTGGAGATGAAACATCTTTAATAAACTCCATAGAGGGAAAAAGACCAATTTCAAGAATAAAGCCCCCTTATCCAGCTCAAGAAGGAATAGATGGGAAACCTACAATTGTAAATAATATTGAAAGTTTAACTAATATACCTCTTATAATAAGAGATGGAGGAGAAGAATATGCTAGAATAGGAATTAGAGAAAGTAGTGGTACTAAATTAGTTGCAATAAGTGGAAAAGTGAATAAACCAGGGGTCTATGAAGTTGAATTTGGAAGCGGAACTTTAAAAGAAATAATAGATGATCTAGGTGGGGGAATAAGAGATAATAATAAGATAAAATTTGTAATTCCAGGTGGTGTATCTACTCCAATCTTATTGCCAAATGAAACTGAGATCCCTTATGATTATGAAAGTTTAACTAAGGCGGGTAGTTCTATTGGAAGTGGAGCTATTATAGTAGGAGATGAAACAGTTGATGTACTAGAGGTTGCTAAAAATGCATCTGATTTTTATAAACATGAGACATGTGGAACTTGCTTTCCGTGTAAAGAGGGAAATAGACAGGTGGATCACCTTCTGAAAAAAATAATTAGCGGTGACAGAAAAGAAGAATATTTTGAATTGATATCAAAAGTTTCTAAAACAACAAAGGTTTCTGCAAGGTGTGGTTTAGGACAAACTGCTGGTGATTTGGTAAATTCTATAATAACAAAATTCGAAGAAGAAGTAAGAGGCGAAAAAATATTATAAATTTAAAAAGAATAATGTTATATTAATAATCTTAAAATAGAATTTTAATTCAGAAGGAGGAGAAATGATTAATATAAAAATTAATGGAGAACAGTTACAGTTAGAAAAAGAAATGACTATATTAGATGCTGCCAAAAAAGCTAATTATAAGATTCCTACTTTGTGTTATAAAGAAAATCTATCTATATATGGTGGATGTAGATTATGCATTGTTGAAATAAAAGGACAAGAACAATTACCTATATCTTGTGCTACCAATATACAAGAGGGAATGGAAATATATACTCATTCAAAACGTGTTCGAGAGGCTAGAAGAAATATATTCGAACTTATGATTGCCAACCATCCTTTTGACTGTAAGTTAAACTGTTTAACTTGTCAAAAAAGTGCTACCTGTGAATTAAAAGAATTAGCCGAAGAGATAGGAGTTAGTAAGTTACAGTTTCAAACTTTAGATAAGGAATGGGATTTAGATGATAGTTCTTTAAGTATAGAAAAAGAGTTATCTAAATGTGTTTCTTGTGGAAGGTGTATAAGAACATGTCGAGAAATACAACATACTGGTGTTTTAACCATGACAAATAGAGGACCTGCTACATCTGTAAGCACTTTTTTGGAAAAAGGCCTTGGGAATGTAGATTGTGTAAATTGTGGACAATGTATAATAGCATGTCCAACAGGAGCATTGCATGAAGTATATAGCATTAATCAGGTTATATCTGAATTAACTAATCCAGATAAACATGTAGTGGTCCAAACTGCACCTGCAGTAAGAGTAGCCCTAGGTGAAGAATTTGGATTAAAACCAGGAGAGAATGTTGAAAAGAAGATGGTATCTGCTTTACGAAAAATGAATTTTGATAAAGTTTTTGATACAAACTTTACTGCTGATTTAACAATAATAGAAGAAGGTTATGAATTTATAGATAGATTAAATAATGGAGGGACATTACCTCTGATAACATCTTGCTCTCCTGGATGGGTAAAATTTGGGGAACACAATTTTCCTGATATACTGGATAATATATCTACATGTAAATCACCCCAACAGATGTTTGGGGCTTTATCAAAATCATATTATGCTGATAAAACAGGAATCGATCCTAAAAACATTGTTTCCGTTTCAATAATGCCATGTACTGCCAAGAAATTTGAAAGAGGCAGAGAAGAACAAAAAAATGATGATGTTCAAAATGTAGATTATGTTTTAACAACTAGAGAATTAGCAAAGATGATCAAGTGGTATGGTATAGATTTTTTAAATTTAGAAGACAGCGAATACGATAATCCATTTGGAATATCTACAGGTGCTGGGGCAATATTTGGAGCCAGTGGTGGTGTGATGGAAGCAGCGTTAAGAACAGCTTATGAAGTGATTACAGATAAAGAGTTAAAAGATATAGATCTTACTGCAGTTCGTGGTTTAGAGGGAATAAAAGAAGCAGAAATAGATATAGAAGGAACAATAGTAAAAGTTGCAGTTGCAAATGGTTTAGAAAATGCTTATAAGTTATTACAACATAAGGATGATTATCATTTTATAGAAATAATGGCATGTCCTGGAGGATGCTTAGGTGGAGGAGGTCAACCGATATCTAAAGATCCAAAGGTTTTTGAAAAGAGAAAAGAAGGATTATACTCAATAGATACTAAGAGAAAATATAGAAAATCTCATGAAAATCCAGATATAAAGAAATTATATGATGATTTTTTAGGAGAACCGTTAGGCCAAAAGTCTCATAAATATTTACATACACATTATAAGAAGAGAAAAGGCTGATAAAAAACAATAAATATCAAAGGGTGATAATAACAATAATAATTATTATTGCCCTTGTTTTTTAGAATTTAAAGATAAGGAGAAATATGATATGAAAAAATATATAAAAAAAAAAATTAAAAGAATAACTTTTTCAGTTTTAATTAGTGCATTAATTGGTATTTTTTTTGGAATAATGCTATTTTATATGGTGAAAACAGAAGAAAATATCTGGGGATTTATATTTATAGGAGCTAATGTTGGTTTTTTTATAAGTTTGTTTTTATCCTTGGTTGAGGAATTTTGGTTTAAAAAATTACAAAATACCACAATATTATTTAGAATAATTATAAAACCTTTAATTTTTAGTATAATAATTATTAGCACATATGCCTTGATTTACTATATGTTAGGTCAAATTGATAATATAATGAAAATCCCTTTTTTGATGGAGACTTTAATTTTTTCATTAATTATATCTTTTATTGTAAATATATTTGAAACAATTAATAGATTGCTTGGGCAAAAAGCTTTATATAGGCTTTTTTTCGGAAAATACCATACTCCTGTAAAAGAAAAAAGATTTATAATGTTTTTAGATATAGCAGGTTCTACAGATATAGCTGAAAAAATAGGAGATGAAAAATTTCATGGCTTTATAAGAGAGTTCTTTAGTGATATTACTAATCCAATTTTAGAAAAGAGTGCAGAGATTTATAAATATGTAGGAGATGAGGTAATATTAACTTGGATAAAAAAAGATGGAATTAAAAACTTTAATGTGTTAGATTTAATATTTGAAATAGAAAAAACAATTAATCAAAGATCAAAAAAATATATGGAAAAATATGGTAGAGTTCCAGAATTTAGGGCGGGACTTCATTTTGGAGAGTTGATAGTAGGAGAAATGGGAGAATATAAAATGGAAGTAGCTTTTTTGGGAGATTCAATGAATACAGCTGCAAGAATACAATCTATATGCAAAGATTATAATTCAAAATTTTTAATATCAGAAAATGCAAAAAAGCAATTTGAATTTTTGGAAAATAAATACGAGATAAGTTCTATAGGCGATATATCTTTAAAAGGAAAAGATAAAAAACTAAAAATATTTAATATTATAAAGAGATTATTCGATAAAAATCAGAACTAAAATTAAAATGGTAAAATTAAAAGTATATTAGAAATTAAAAAACAGATATGTTATAATGTATTGTAGATATTAAAATAAATATATATTTTATAAGAGGTGACCAAATGGAAGAGAAGGTAAAAATTAGATATGGTAATTTTGATGATGCATATGAAGTAAGAAAAGAGGTTTTTGTAAAGGGACAGGGAATATCTGAAGATATAGAAAAAGATGAATATGATAAAACTTCGAAGCACTTAGTAATATATAAAAATGATAATCCTATAGCTACGGGACGTATTGTCAAAAAAGATGGAGAGTATTCCATCGGAAGAGTTGCAGTTAAAAAGCAACATCGAAAAAATAATTACGGAAAATTAATAATGGAAAACTTAATTAATAAAACTTTTGATATGGGAGCTGAGTATATAGATATACATGCTCAAAAAAGTGTAGAGTTATTTTATAAAAAACTGGGATTTAAATCATATGGTGATTGTTTTTTAGAAGCTGACATTGAGCATATATCAATGAAATTAACTAAAAATAAATGGGAGGAATATAACAATGGGAAGTAAAGTATATTTTGCCAATTTAAGATCACGATCAAAATCTGATAGTAAGGTTATGAAAGTAGAGAGGTTATTCAAAAAAGCAGGATTTAAAGACTTTATGAAAGAGGATGAGATTTTTCCAATAAAGATTCATTTTGGAGAAGAGGGAAGTGACGCCTATATAAAACCGGTATTTGTAAGAAAAGTGGTGGAAAACATAAAAAAATCAGGAGCTAAGACATTTGTTACAGATACAAATACTTTATATTCGGGAAGTCGTCATAATTCAGTAGACCACATAGAGACAGCTATAAAACATGGATTTACTTATGCTACATTAGGGGCTCCTATTATAATATCAGATGGAGTAAATAGTCAAAGTTTTGAGAAAATCCAAATAAATAAAAAACATTTCAAAAAAGTTAATATAGCTTCTGATATAGTAAGATCTGATGGAATGATTGTCATGTCACACTTTAAAGGACATGAATTAGCAGGATTTGGAGGAAGTATAAAAAATATTGCAATGGGATGTGCTCCTGCTGCTGGAAAAAAAGATCAACATAATGTTGAATTTTATGTAAATAAAGATAACTGCGTTGCATGTAAGGTATGTATTAATAATTGTCCTGAAGATGCTATATCTTTAGAAGATGGAAAGGCTAAAATAAATCCTG
Organism: Fusobacteriota bacterium; assembly: GCA_051746725.1. Classification (GTDB taxonomy): domain Bacteria; phylum Fusobacteriota; class Fusobacteriia; order Fusobacteriales; family JBNJFI01; genus JBNJFI01. The sequence goes on along the minus strand of JBNJFI010000053.1, from coordinate 7,647 downwards.
AGTTATGCATTGGATGTGGAGAGTGTAAATCTTTATGTGAGTATGATGCTGTGTCTATGGATTGGGGAGCTCAGATAGATGCATTTATGGAAAGAATGACAGAATATGCATATGGAGCTGTTAAAGGTAAGGCAAAAAAGGTAGGTTATATTAATTTTGTAATTAATGTAACTCCAGATTGTGATTGTGCTCCTTGGAGTGATGCTCCTATTGTTCCTGATATAGGAATACTTGCTTCTAAAGATCCAGTAGCTTTAGATAGAGCTAGTTACGATTTAGTTAATAAAAGCAACGGATTTGAAGATTCTTTATTAAAATGCAATCACAAAAAAGGTGAAGATAAATTTAAAGGAATAAGAAAAGAGACAAAAGGAGAAATCCAATTGACGTATGGTGAAGAGATTGGATTAGGATCAAATGATTATGAGTTAATTGAAATATAATATGAATAAGGAGAAATTATGAAAGAAATTTTAAAAATTCAAATAGATAAAGTTGGAACTTTTTTGTCTAGACCAAATAGGTTTTTGGCAAATGTTGAAATAGATGGAAATGAAGAATTAGCACATGTACATGATCCAGGAAGACTAAGAGAGTTATTATATGCTGGAAATAAGATTCAATTACGTAAAGCTAAGAATAAAAATCGTAAAACGGCATGGGATGTTATTACAGCAAATAGTGATGATGGTTGGATACTTATAAATTCTTCATTTCATAGATGGATATCCGAAGGGATTTTAAAAAACGAAAGAATAAATCCACTGGGGAAAATATCGGATCTCAAGGCAGAAGTAAAATATAATAATAGTAGGTTAGACTTTGTGGTGATGGATGAGCAAAAAAGGGAAGTTTGGATAGAAACAAAAGGATGTAGCTTATCAGAAAATGGAGTTGCAAAATTTCCAGATGCTCCTACTAAAAGAGGGACAAGACATTTAGAGGAATTAATCGAAATAAAAAAATCTGGAAAAAGAGCAGCTGTGTTCTTTTTAGTTTTAAGAAAGTCAAAATATTTTACTCCCAAAAAAGATACAGATCCATTATTTTCTAAAACTTTTTATGAGGCAAAAAAGCAAGGTGTGGAGATTTATCCAATACAGTTAATATATAAAGACGGAATTATTTCGTATGATTCTATTTTAGATATAAAATAGAAAAACAGTTACATAAGAACCACCCTCACCTCGA
>JBNJFI010000053.1:0-6356 GCA_051746725.1 Fusobacteriota bacterium | reverse complement strand
GACCTTAAAAGTAAGTGTAATAAAAGTAATGAAATAAAATGGTTAGTGTTTTGCAACTAGCTAAAAATAATATTAGATAGGAGAAAATAGATGATAGGAACTATAGTAAATACTTCAACAATAATAGTTGGAAGTATAACAGGTAGCATTTTACACAAAGGAATAAGCGAAAGGTATAAAAAAATATTATTGCAAGCAGTTGGTTTAGTGGCAGTTTCCTTGGGGATTACTTGGATAGTTACCAATATTACCGAAAGTTCGCAACCGATATTATTTGTAATAAGTTTAGTTTTAGGAGCTTTTTTGGGAGAATTTATAGATTTAGAAGGAAAAGTTCAGAGATTAAGTGATAAATACACTCACAGTGAGAATAACTTAGTAGAGGGTTTATCGACTGCAGTTTTACTTTTTTGCATAGGAACATTATCTATATTAGGGCCAATTGAAAGCGCGCTTAAAGGTGATAACACTTTATTATACACTAATGCAATTTTAGATGGTTTTACTTCTTTAATCTTGGCATCCAATTTTGGAATAGGAATTATTTTATCAGGAGCAATACTTTTTGTTTGGCAAGGAAGTATTTATATGTTTGCAAATAGTATTTCTGCATTTATAACTCCAGAGATATTAGGTGAAATTTCTATAATAGGAGGAATTTTACTGTTAGGAACAGGAATGAACATACTGAAAATAGTGAAGATAAAAACTTTAAATTTATTACCTGCTTTAATTATACCAGTGATATATTTTGGAATTAGAATAATAATATTTGGATAATTTTATTTTCAGAGGAGAATATTATGAAGAGGCTTGAAACCAACAGGTTAATATTGAGAAATTGGGAATTATCAGATTCTGATATTAATGATTTGTTTGAATATGCTAAAAGTGATTTAGTAGGACCACGTGCAGGATGGAAACCCCATGAAAATAAAATGGAGAGTCAAAAGATAATAAAGCGTTTTATAGATGATGGAAATGTATATGCTTTAGAATTAAAGTCTAACAAAAAGGTTATAGGGAGTATAGGAATTCATGAAAGATATCCAGATAAAAATTTAAAACATTTAGATCAAAGAGAATTGGGATTTGTTTTGAATCCAGAATTTTGGGGAAAGGGAATTATCCCTGAAGCAGTAAATGTAATAATAGATTATTGCTTTAATTCAATTAATTTAGATATAATTTGGTGTGGTCATTTTCAGTCTAATTATAATTCAAAGCGGGTTAATCAAAAATGTGGATTCAAATATAGATTTAAACGTAAAGAAAAAATAGACTTATTAGATAATAAACCGGTAATGATATATTATTATAATATTTTTAAAGAAAATTATAATCTAAAATCTTTTCGCTGATAAAAGGCGTGTAATTTTAAAATAGTTGGAAGAAAAGCTAAGTTTTGTAATCAGCTAATATAATTTAATTAAGAGGAGTAATCATGAAAAAAATAAATATAAAAGAGAGTGATTATAGCCGAATATTTGTTGTAAGTGACGTTCATGGATATTTTTGTTTATTAAAAAAAATGTTAGAAGAAATTGATTTCAAAAAAGAGGATTTATTAGTTATTGCTGGAGACTCTTGTGATAGAGGGCCTGAAACAGATAAGATTTATGATAAATATATATCCCTCAAAAAAAAAGGATATAATATTATTCATCTTATGGGAAATCACGAAGATATGTGCCTAGATTATATATTAAAAAATAAAAATAAAATGAGATGGTTTTTAAATGGAGGAAAAGAAACGTTAAAAGCTTATGAAAATAAAGAGAAAAAATTAAAAGAGCATATTAATTATATAAAAAAAATGCCGTATATTTTAGAAACAGATAATTACATAATAATACATGCAGGGATAGACCCAGAGTTAAGCTTAGAAAAACAAAGTGCCTGGGACATATTATGGATAAGAGACAAATTTATAGAAAAAACTATAAAGAAGATAAACAAAGAAATTATTTTTGGACATACCCCTATAAAAAGTGGGGAAATAAAATTTTACGATAATAATACCATAGGAATTAATTGTGGTGTTATCCGAAATGAGACTTTGGGATGTATTGAATTAAAAGATAGGAAGGAATATTATGTTAAAAATTAATATAAAAATAAGAAGAAAAGATCAAGCGGATGGTTTTTCTAATTAATCATTGACAAAAAAGGTAAATAATGGTATTATGTTAGTGTACAAAAAAGGAGGAGTTAATATGAAAGTATATTTAGATAATAATGCAACGACTAAAGTTGATGAAAAAGTACTAGAAGAGATGATACCATATTTCAGTGAAAATTATGGGAATCCATCTAGTGTTCATCGATTTGGACAAAAAAATAGACAAGTGATTGAAGAAGCAAGAGAGAAAATAGCAAAATTACTTAATATAAAGGCTGATGAGCTTACTTTTACTGGTTCTGGAACAGAATCAGATAACTTAGCAATCCGAGGGGTTGCAGGGGCCTATAGAAATAAAGGAAACCACATAATAACTTCTAAAATAGAACATCCTGCTGTTTTAACAACTTGTAAGAAGCTGGAAGAAGAAGGCTTTGAAGTGACTTATCTTTCAGTAGATGAAAATGGTATGGTTGATTTAGATGAATTAAAAGATTCAATAAAAGATACAACAATATTAATATCTATAATGCATGCTAATAATGAAATAGGAACAATTCAAGATATAGAAAAGATAGGAAAAATAGCCCATGAAAATGGTGTTTTATACCATTCCGATGTAGTTCAAAGTATGGGGAAATATGAAATTGATCCAAAGAAAAAAAATATAGATTTACTTTCATTTTCAGGTCATAAATTTTATGGACCAAAGGGAATTGGAGGTCTATACGTAAAAAATGGAGTTAAATTAAAAAGAATAATAACTGGAGGACATCAAGAAAGAACAAGACGACCAGGTACTGAAAATGTTCCAGCAATTGTTGGAATGGCTAAAGCTCTTGAAATAGCATATGAAACTGCAGAAGAAGAAAGAAAAAGAGAAGCTAAATTAAGAGATTATTTACAGGAAAAATTAATTGAAAAAATACCTGAAGTAAAAGTAAATGGAAAAGATGCAAATAGATTACCTGGAACACTTAGTTTAACTATTAAATATGTAGAAGGGGAGTCAATATTACTTAATTTAGATTTAAAAAATATTGCAGTTAGTTCTGGTTCTGCGTGTGCCTCGGGAAGTCTAGATCCTTCTCATGTTATACTTGCAATTGGGGTACCTATAGAAGATGCCCATGGAACTTTAAGATTTAGTATTGGTAAATATAATACAAAAGAGGAGATAGATTATGTTATAGAAGAATTACCACCTATAGTTGAAAAAATAAGATCTATGTCTCCATTTTGGAATAAAAAATAATAATATTAAAATATAATATAGAAAAGAGGGATATCATGTATTCAAAAAAGGTAATGGATCATTTTCAAGATCCGCGTAATGTAGGTGTAATGGAAGATCCAGATGGATATGGAAAAGTTGGAAATCAATCATGTGGTGACGTTATGGAAATATATATAAAAGTTGACGATGATGAAAAAATACAAGATGTAAAATTTAGAACTTTTGGATGTGCAGCGGCAATAGCTACTTCTTCTATGTCGACAGAAATGATTTTAGGACAAGATATAAATGAAGTTTTAAAAATAACAAATAAGGCAGTTGCAGAAGCTTTAGACGGTTTGCCACCTAAAAAGATGCATTGCTCTGTTTTAGCAGAAGAAGGAATCAAAGCAGCTATAGAAGATTATCTTGAGAAAAAAGAAAAATAAATCATATCGGAGGGATTAAAATTATAAAAGAAGCCCAAAAAGAAGATTTGGAAGACATAGTAAAAAATAATTTTAATATGGCCTATGAAACAGAAAACATTAAATTAGATAAAGAAAAATTAACCTTGGGGGTTTCTAAATTAATAGATGATCCTCAAAAAGGAAGATACTATGTATATAAAGAAGATGATCAAGTTTTAGGACAATTAATGATTACTACTGAATGGAGCGATTGGAGAAATGGTGATATTTGGTGGATTCAGAGTGTTTATGTCAAAAAAAAATATAGAGATCAAGGTATATTTAAAAAACTTTACAAAAAAGTGGAAAATATAGTAAATAATAATGAAAAAATATGTGGTCTAAGATTATATGTTGAAAAAGAAAATGATTTGGCAAAAAAGGTTTATGAGAAGATGGGAATGCAAAAAAGTTATTACGAGATTTATGAAAAAATAAAATAAAAAATAGAGTATAATAACAAAAGAGGGATATGATAATTTTATCATATCCCTCTTTTGCTATTATAAGTTGAAAAAAATGAAAAAACAACGTAAAATCCTTGAAAAAGTCTTCTTATAATAGTACAATAGAGATAATACTTATGAAATAAAATGTTTAATACAAAAAGAAAAACAAGTCTACATTATTTTAACAGGAAAGTTACAAATAGAAAAGTAGATTTTAATACTGTCTACGAAGAAAATTGGATCTTATTACCAGGGGAAAAATCAGTTTTTCATAGGATAGGTGAGGGCAATGAGAATAATTTAAAATTTGTTTCTCCAGATGGACATCATGAAGCAGTATTTAAACTTGAAGGTAATGAGCTAGTTTTAGTGACAGATCCATTAAATGCAAGGAGCTATAATTATTCAGGACCTTTGGAGGCATATGGAATCCCACATATAGGAAAGGATATTTTGCCATATTATCTGCTATGTAATACTCCTGAAGATTTTTGGGATATAAAAGTACGTCTAGAAATTGGAAAAGCCAATTTTAATTTTATAATGCAGAATTACAACAATAATAAAGAGATAATAGAAGAATTATATGGGAAATTAGAAATAGATACTTATAATCAACTAAGAGAGCTCTATGAGGAACAAGGTGGAGAATAAAAAGGAGAAAATATGAAAAAAATTATAATCATTTTAATAATTATTTTAATATCAGTATGGAGACACCAAGATATAGATAGATATTTAGTTGTTCCTGAGAATGAAAAAGATAACTACGTAGAAATTGATGATACAATATTGTTACATCTCGGAAGAAAAAAAAGTGGTTTTTGGCCAGTCTTGACTCTTGAATACGGAAAACCTTATTTCGTTGATATTGTATTGAAAATAAAAAATAAAAAATATGATGAATGTCAAATGATTGATGTAAGATGGATTCAAGATGGAAAAATAGTTTCTAAAATTGCTAAGTTAAGTGAAAAAACTTATTTTTCTGATGTTTATAATAGTTCTACAGCAAGCTTTCATCTTAGAGATCTAAATTTAGAGTGGGAAGAAACCCAATTAAAATTTACTTATAAATTAATAGATGGAGAAGAAGTAATAACAGGGGACTTTGAGATATTATTAGAACCTAGAAAAAAAGAAAGAAAATATAATCCCTTCTGGGAACTATTGACAGGGATGTAGAATAGGAGATTGAAAAGGAATTAAAGATAGAGAATTTGTTCTCTACCTTTAATAAAAAATGTTCCAGAGGATATAAATGAACAGAAAAAAAGCAGGATATGTACTAGTAATGGTATTATGGACAGTAGTTATACTGAATATTATTTTGACACATTGAAAATAAATGAAAAGATACTTTATAACTTTTTTGAAGAAAAAACCATAAAGAGGGCTATTTGTTAGATATTTAAACCGATAGAAAAATGGAATCTGGGGCTCGACGGGTTATGTGGATTATGACATATTCAATCAGATAATAGAATAAAAAAATTAGAAGAATATGACAGTATATATGGATGCATCTGGGTAATCTTAGAAAATCAAAAGAAGTTAATGAAGAAGAAACAAAACTCTATTATGCAAACGGGAATATAATCAATGATATATCTGGAGGAGTTACAGCCAGAAACTTATTTGGAATACAGAGAAAAGCAGGTGGAGCTACTTACCAGTATGTAAAAAATAGTCATGGAGATGTAGAGCAGGTTCTAGGAAGTGGAGAACAAAACTATGAGTACGATGACTATGGAAAGATATTAAAAGGAGCTGGGAGTTCTAATCCATTTAGATATTCTGGAGAGTACACAGATGATGAGAGTGGAATGCAGTATCTGAGAGCTAGATACTATAATCCATCTATACGACGATTTACTACAGAGGATACATATAAAGGAGACCCATCTGATCCACTATCATTAAATTATTATGCGTATGTAAAAGGAAATCCATTAAAGTATGTTGATTCTAGTGGGCATTATGAAGTAATGGTAAATTTGGAATCTGGTTACATATCGCCTGCCCAAAATATAGAAACAGGAGAAATAAGAAATAAAGTTATTAGGGAAGAATATACTATAAATTTTAAAAGTTTAGAA
>JBNJFI010000052.1:0-14774 GCA_051746725.1 Fusobacteriota bacterium | reverse complement strand
GGAATTATCATAGAAAAAAATCAGAAATTATATAAAATAAAAAATTTAATTTCAAAAGATTCGATAAACTTAGAAGATACTACTGAAATATATAAGGATGAACATAAATATTATTCTATATATGGGTTTAAAGTTATAAAAGATAAAAAAATTAAAAGAGATGATAAAGTAATAGTAGAATTAGAAGAGGGAGATAAATTTCATATTTTGGAAATTGATAAGTCCCAAATAAAAGAAAAATATTATTTGTGGGAATATTTTCAAATTGAAGAATAAAAATATTATATGAGGAGGTTGTTTTGAAAAATATACTTATAGTTGAAGATTCATATATATATTTAAAGGTTTTAAAAAATATATTTTCAGAAGATACTGGATATAATATATTTATATCTAGATCGGTAAAGGACTCCATTGATTTAGTAAATAGGGAGAAAGTAGATATTATATTATTAGATACAAAATTACCCGATGGAGATGGAAAGAGTTTAATAAAACATATTAGAAAAGAACAAAAAGAGATGTTCACATATATACTTTTAATAACTTCAGAAGTTAATGAAAATTATATATCTGAATTTTATAAGTTAGGAATTGATTTATATATGTCGAAACCTATAAATCCAAACATATTAAAATTTACTGTAAAAAGGCTTTCGGAAAGAATAAATAATGCAAATATATATTTAAATAACGAATAAAAATATATTAAAGGAGCAAATATGGACTTTTTTGCAAATATAATAAATTTTTTCCTAGTCCTTCTAGGAATATTGATTTCTATAATTTTTATCAAGCATTTTTATTCAAATGTCATTGATAAAAAAAAGAAAAATTTAAGAAAAAGAGATCTTGATTATATTTTAGATAAGTTGATTTTGGATCAAGAGATAACTTTTTCAAAAAATGAGATTAATGAAGAATTAATAGATGGTATGATAGAAATTATAAATTCAATATCTGGATCTATGCGTAGAAAACTAATTAAAGCAATTAAAAAAAATGGAATAATTGATTATGTTTATAATAAATATAAAAAAGCTAGATCAAAATACAAAAAAGAGTATTATCTATATGTTTTAGGAGAATTAAGGTGTAATAAGTATATAGGTGATCTTTTAGAAGAAGATTTAGAAGAGTTGAAAAAAGACAAACTATTAGTCAGTTACTTTTTTGCCCTTGTGGTTATAATAGATGAATGGATATTTTCTTTGAAAAAAAATATTATTTTTGATTATATAGACCGATTAATTACAGTAACTAAATTTATGGAGGAATATCAAAATTGGAATACTAAAAGATTAATGGATTATTTTCTTAATCAAACTGACAACTTTTTTATATATGCCATTGATAATTTTGAAATAATAGATTATTTTCTAGATCAAATATATGAAAAAAAATTGGGATTAGAAGTAAAAGGCGAGATTTTATATATTATTTCGTTAAATCGAGAATATAAAATAGTTGATTTTTTAGAGTCGGAGTTCTATAAATATATTAATAAAGAAAAAGAGGAGGAAGAACGAGAATATTTAATTAAAATAATAAAATCTCTTTCGGTTTTGGGATTAGAAAGTAGTAATGATCTATTTTTAGAGGGGATCGAATCCGAAGATTGGGTAATTAGATCTGAATCAGTGAAAGGATTAGGGAACTTTAAAAAAAATATGGATATGATATACATGAAATTATTTGATGAAAGTTGGTGGGTTAGATATAATTCTGCCTTGGCAATTTCTAAATTTGGAAGTAGAGGAAAATCCACACTCTTTTTTGCTTTGAAATCAACTGTAGACGATCAATATGCAAAGGAGATTGCAGCTTATGTGTTAGTTGATAAAATATATACCAATATGATAAAAAGATTAGCATTAGAAGGAAATCTTGAAATTATAATTAATGAGATTATAATTATTATAAATCAAGGTAATAATATGAATATTTTAGACGAAGTAATGACAAATCCTGATTTTAGTAATGAACAAAAAATAAATTTGATTTCAAAAGTCAACAGTAATAAGTTTTATTCATATTATGAAGATGTTTTGAAAAATGACCAGAATATATCAGAAGAAATTAAAGATTTGATTTCAAAAAAGAAAAGAGAAAATCAAAATTTAACTTAAAGATAGGGAGGAAAAATGGTTGATTTAATATCAAAATTTGTAATAACTTATTTCATATTACTTAATTTGAGTTATTTATTATTGTTTTTTATATCTTATTTTGGAATAAAAAGTTATAGAGATAGATTAAAACTAAATAATTACCTAATGCTATATCAATCAAAATTAACACCTCCAATATCTTTGATTGTACCAGCATATAATGAATCTGATACTATAATAAAAAACATAAAATCTTTTTTGAGCGATTTTAACTATCCAAATTATGAGATAGTTGTTGTAAATGACGGCTCTAAAGATGATACATTAAAAAAGGTATTAAAGGAATTTAATTGTGGTATAGATAATTTTCCGTATAGAAAAATAATTAAAACTAAAAAAATAAAAAATATTTATAAAAGTGTTGATTATGATAATCTTCTTATAGTTGATAAAGAAAATGGTGGTAAAGCAGATGCTTTAAATGCTGGGATTAATGTATCGAGATATCCTTATTTTGGAAGTATCGATGCAGATACTATATTAGAACCAGATTCTTATCTTAAGGTTACAGTCCCAATATTAAATCAGCCAAAAAAGGTAATAGCAAGTGGTGGAATAGTTGGAGTTATAAATGGCTGTGAGACATCTGGAAACAAAATCAAGAAGATAAATTATCCTAAAAATATATTAGCTAAATTTCAAGTTGTAGAATATTTGAGAGCTTTTCTCTTTGGAAGATATGCGTGGACCACAATAAATGCTCTTCCTATAATATCAGGAGCATTTGGACTTTTCAAAAAAGAAGCTGTTGGAAAAGTAGGCGGATACTCTTCAGATGAGACTAAAGTCAGTACAGTAGGTGAAGATATGGATCTTATAATAAGATTGCATAGGTATTACAGGGAAAATAATTTAGATTATAAGATAATATTTGTACCTGATCCCTTATCTTGGACACAGGTTCCAGAAGATTTTAAGACTCTTAAAAATCAAAGAGAAAGATGGCATAGAGGCTTAATTGAAACCTTATTTCAAAGCAGAGATATGTTATTTAATAAAAAATATGGTTCCATAGGAATTTTAGGGTTGCCCTATTATTTAATATTTGAAATGCTTTCTCCAATAATTGAAATATCAGGGTATATACTCTTACCATACTTTTATTTTAGAGGATATCTTGATTTTAAAGTTTTAGGTCTATTTTTTATTGTATCTGTATTATTAGGAGTAATAATATCATCGCTTGCAGTATTCTTGGAAGTTATGACCTTTAGAAGATATAAAAAATCAAAGGATATTTTTCAAATGATCTTAATATCTTTTTTGGAAAATTTTGGATATAGACAAATAACACTTATTTTTAGGCTGATGGGGTTTATTAAATTTTATAAAAAAGACAAAACTTGGGGAGAAATGAAAAGAAATGAGATCAAATAAAGCCTCAAAAAGGAGAAAAAAATGGATATTAGAGTGAACAATTTAAAAGACTCAAATGAATTTTTGAATATTTTATTAGAAAACATAAATAGTGCGGTATTTGTTGTAGATAAGGATATAAAAATCTATAGTGTAAATAACTCATGTAAAATAATGTTTAATAAACCAGCTGAAAAGATGTTAGATGAACTTTGTGGAAATGCAATAGGGTGTGGTTATGTTGCCAATACAGGAAAGAATTGTGGAGAAACCGAGCATTGTCCTAATTGTAAATTTCGAAATGCAATAATTAAAACATTCGATGAAAAATCTTTTGTAAAAAAACAAATTTTAGAAAGAAAATTTTATATTAATAGTGGATATGAAAAAAGAATATATGAATTTTCAACTCGTTATATACACTTTGAAGGAGAAGACATGGTTGTTATAATAGTTGATGATATAACAGATTTAATACAGCAAAAACGGAATTTAGAAAAGATCAATAAGGAAAAAGATCAACTTTTATCGATTGCTTCCCATGATCTGAGAAGTCCTGTTTCAGTTCTTAAAATGTATTCTGAATGTATTTTAGAAGATCATGCTGATACAATGGATCCAGAAGTATTAGACTTTACAAAATCTGTTAACAAGAGAAGCACTTTTTTGATTGAGCTTTTATCAGAGATATTAGATTTAAATAAAATAGAATCAGGAATAGTAGATTTGAATTTAACAGAGATAAAATATAATAATTTCGTAGAAGAAGTAATAAAATTAAATCGAAGATTAGCCAAACAAAAAAATATAAAAATATTTTTAGAAAACAATATAAAGGATTTAAAAATTAAAATAGATAAATCAAAAATAGAACAAGTAATAAACAATATACTTAGCAATGCTATAAAATATTCTTTTAAGAATAAAAATATTTTTATCGAAATAACGAAAAATAAAAAATATATAATTACAAAAATAAAAGATCAAGGACAAGGTATTCCAGAAGATGAAGTAAATAAAATATTTGACAAATTTGTAACTACTAGCGTTAAAGCCACAGATGGCGAAACAAGTACAGGATTAGGTTTGGCGATTGTAAAGAAAATAATTGAGGTTCATCATGGAAAGATAAAGGTTTCAAGTAAATTTGGCGAAGGTTCAACATTTACCTTTTACCTTCCCATTAAAAGGTAAATTAATTATTGACCTATAATTTAGGAGGAATAATGGAAAAGAAAATTATACTAGTGTTTATAATTCTTAGCTTTAATGTTTTTGGGTTAGATTATGAAAACGATTTCAAAAAAGCGCGTGAATTGAGTTGGGACAAAAAATACTCAGAAGCTCAAGAGCTTTATAAAGATTTATTAAATGAATTTCAATCTCAAGAGATAGCCATATCTTATTCTAATATGTTAGCTTGGCAGGAAAAATATGAAGAATCAATTGAGATATTAAAAAAATATGTCCTAAATATGGAGATTCGAGATATGGAATTAGCTAAAATATATTTATGGAAAGGTGATGAAAACAAGGCCTATAAAAAATATATAAAATTAAAAAAGCAAGGAGTAAATATAGGTAAACAGGCAGAAGAATTTATCGAAGATTATGATTCCAAAAAAGATAAATTTCAAATAAAATATATTTACTCAGCAGATATTACTGGAGATCTAGAAGAAGAAGTTCCACAGCTATATTTGAGTTACAAAAAAGACGATAAATTAACCTTTGTATTATCAAGAGAGTGGAATATGACTCAAAAAAGGGATACAGACAGAATTAGAAATCAGGGAGAAATTTATTATAATTCCCATAGAAATTCCCATAGAATCTTTTTTGGAAATAGCACAATCGAAAACTTTTTCATAGGAGATGATTTAGATTTTAAGTGGATATTATTAGGAGGGTCATATACCCAGTATAATAATTCGTACAAATTATCTTCAGTGGTTCAAAAAAGTTTTCAAATGAATACCTTAAAGTTAAATTTCACACAGAAAGTCACACTTAATTATATTAAAGATGAACTGAAAAGTGATACTGAAATAAATACAACTTATATGTCAGAATTAAAATATAAAGAATGGTTACAATATAGACAGTATTATAATTTAGAAAGTGAAAATAAAGGGAATTTAAAATTAATAATAAATAATTTGGATTATTTATTATTGGAGTTTGGGATATATAATGATTTCAAAAAAGATATAATTGGATATGATGTAGGTGTGGGAATCAATTTCTAGAATGAAAATAAATAATACATAATGATCTAAATCAGAAATAAACGTTGAATTTTAATTAGTTTTGCGGTATAATATAATAAAGAAAAAAGTATAAATTAGAATGATGAAAGGGGCAATCATGTTCAGTAAATTTAAAAGAATGAGAACAAAATTTATTATATCAATTGGATTATCTACTTTTATTTTATTTATTATATTTGCAACCTGGTTAATTGTTATGCAAAAGAATGAAGAAGAAAAGAAGTTAAGAATCAAAAAAGTGAATACTCTCAATAATCTTTCATCGTCTTTAGAAGAAGTTTTATGGGATTTTGATGAAAAAGCTATTAATAAAATTGCGAACACTTTTTTCAACGATAAGGAGATAATTAGTTTAAAAATAGATGATGGTTATGGATATACTTATTTTAATAAAACTAATGGTGAAAATTTGAGTAATACTCTATTTGGGAATGCTAAGATAAGAAGAAAAGGAACTGTAATAGGAAATATAGATATTAAATTTACCTATGAATTTCTTAACAAAGAGATAAAAGATATTGCATATAGATTAATAATATTTTTTATACTTTTATTTGCTTTAATCTTTTTTGTGTTAGTTATTATGTCTAACTATATTACTAAACCAATTATACAGGCAGAAGTTTTTTCTAAAAACATCGCAAATGGAAGGTTAGATATTTCTGATATGAAGTATAACGAAAAAGATGAAGTTGGTGGTTTGATAAGATCTTTAAATCATATGAAAAATACTTTAAAGAAAAATTATGAGAAGCTTAAAAAATATAATGATGAACTTATTAAATCGAAGAAAAAAGCAGATGAGGCTAATAGATCCAAAAGTCAATTTTTAGCAAATATGAGTCATGAAATAAGAACTCCAATGAATGGAGTTATAGGTATGGCTGATATATTAAGACATACAGACCTAGATGAAGAACAGAAAAAATTAATTGGATATATAAATATTTCTGCTGATCATCTAATGGAAATAATAAATGATATATTAGATATATCAAAAATAGAAGCGGGGAGAATTGAAATTGAAAACCGTGAATTTAATATCCGGGATATGATAAAAGACATAATAGAAATGTTTTCTTTAAATGCACATGAGAAGGGATTAGAATTAGTTTATTATATTGAACCTAATATCCCTGAAATTATAATTGGAGATAGTGGTAAAATAAGACAGATATTAATTAATCTAATAAATAATGCCATTAAATTTACTAATTCAGGGAATGTATTCTTACATGCAAGAAATAAAACTCAAAAAAATCAAGATATTCAAATTGAATTTGAAATTAAAGATACAGGAGTTGGAATATCTAAAGATAAACAAAAAAAGATTTTTGAAAAATTTACCCAAGGGGATCAAAGTTATAATAAAGAGTATCAGGGAACTGGGCTAGGGTTATCTATTTCCAAACAATTGGCTATATTTTTGGGTGGAGATATTGAGTTAGAGAGCAAAAAAGGAGAAGGAAGTACATTTAGATTTTATGTGAACTGCAAAAAAGCTTCTGTAGATAATACAATAAAAAATAGATCTAAACTAAATAATAAAAAATTATTAGAAAAATTAAAAACAAAACAGATATTAGTAGTTGACGATAATGATTTAAATCGAAAAATAATAAATAAAATGTTAATGGATAATGGTTTGGAGTCCCAAGGTGCTGAAAGTGGAAAAGAGGCCCTAGAGATTTTAAAATCCCCAAAAAGGTTTGATTTGATTTTACTTGATGCACATATGCCGAATATGAATGGGTTAGATTTTTTAGAAGAATTAAAAAAAATGAAGATGGAATTACCTAAAATTGTAATGTTTACATCTGTTGATATTCAAGACAAAATTTCTGAATTTTCTAATCTTGGAATGGAAGATTATTTAATAAAACCAGTTCGTAGTAAAGAATTGATAAAAAAAATACTAGAAGTTTTATATTTAAAAGAAAATAAAATCGTAAAATTTGAGGGAGCAAAAAAAAATAAGAAAAAAAATAAAAATTCAAAAAAGATATTAGTTGCTGAAGATGATCTAGTTAATAAGGAAATTATCAAAAAAGGGTTAAATGATTCTAGGTGGAGCATTGATATGGTTGAAAATGGAAATGAATTATTAAATAAAGTAGAAAATAATAATTACGACTTAATATTAATGGACATACATATGCCTGAGAAAAATGGATATGAAACTACTGAGATATTGCGCAAAAAAGGATTTAATATTCCTATAATAGCTGTAACTGCATATGCCAATACAAAGGATAAAAGAAAATTTTTAGAAATTGGAATGGATGATTACATATCAAAACCTTTAAGTATTAAAGATCTAAAAGAAAAAATAGAAAAATATATATAAAATAACACAAGGGGGAATTAAAATGAAAAAGATGCTAATAGTACTGGGAGTTCTAATTTCTTTAATTAGTTACTCAGAGGAGAAAGTGAAAATAGGATATTTTTTAACAGATTCAACAGACGAAAGATTCTATAAGATTCTAGTAGATTTTGCAGACGAAGCTGCAAAAGATCTAGGTGTTCAATTGGATATTTATAGTGCAAATGATAATGCTCATAAGATGTTAGAACAAGTGAAGGATGCAATTAATAATGGCACAGATGCTATTATGGTAATTAATTTCAAAAAAATCGGACGTGAGATAATAAAAGAGGCTGAAAAGGCAAAGGTTCCAGTTTTATTTCAGAATTCTGGAATATTAAAAGATGATTTTTCGTATCCGAGGGAAAAATATAAATATTATATAGGAGAGATATTACCAGATGATGTTCAAGTTGGGTATGATTTAGCAGAACAATTAATAAAAATAGCTAAGGTTAAATATAATGGAGAATTGAATATGATTGGATTACAAGGTTTTCACGCAACAGAGTCTTCTACAACAAGAGTTACTGGTTTAAAAAATGCAATGAAAAAATACAAAGAAGTGGATTTGAAACAAGTGACAACTGGAGACTGGGATGATGATGTAGCCAAAAGAAAATTCTTGAGAATGAAAGATAGATATTCTGATGTACAAATTGTTTGGGCAGCAAATGACGACATGGCATTAGGAGTTCTCAGTGGTGCTAAAGAGATAGGAATGATTCCTGGTGAAGATATCTTTATAGGTGGTGTAGACTGGACCGATGATGCGATAGATGCTGTCAAAAAAGGGGAATTAGTTACTACTATAGGTGGACATTTTATGGAAGCTGCATGGGGAGTGATTCTACTTCATGATTATTTGAAAGGTTATGATTTCAAAAAAGGTGGAGTTATAAAAAATACTGATATGTATGCTTTAACTAAAGACAATTATGAAGATATGAAATTAGTTTTAGATAAAGAAAACTGGTCTACTATTGATTTCAAAAGATTTTCTAGAGTATATAATGAAGATTTGGAACAACATAATTTTAAAATAGAAAAAATAATAGAACAGTTAAGTTCTAAATAAAAATATTTTAAGTTACACTGGAATAAATGAAAAATTATTCCAGTGTTTTTAATATGACTAAGATCTAAATTACTTTTGACAAATTCTTATACAGATGGTATAATTTACACGTGTGCAAAAGATATAAATAATAAGTTTAAAAAGGGGAGAAAAATGAAGAAGGTAACAATAAAGGATATAGCAAAAATAGTAGGAGTAAGTCATCCGACAGTTTCAAGAAGCCTAAATGATAGTGATTTAGTTTCAGATGATACTAAAGCAAAGATAAAAAAAGTAGCAGATGAATTAGGGTTTGAATTTAATGCTAATGCCAGACGATTAAAAACACAAAAAACAGAAACTATAGCAGTAATCTTGCCTAAAAATTTTTATCATATAGCAGCGCAACAATTTTTCAATGTATTACAAAAGAATATAATTGAAAGTGTAGAAAAAAATTCTTATAATGTTATATTTCAAACTGTTGAAAATACACATACAGGAGAAAGTAATATCAAAAAAGTTATTGGTCAAAATCAAGCAGATGGAATTATTTTAACTATGTTTGGTTTGAAAAAAGAAGATTTTGAGTATATTAAAAAAAGCAAAAAAGAGTATCTATTTTTATATTATAAAAATGAATTTGGAGAAAAAGAAAGGTATTTTGGAGTAGATAATATTTATGGAGGATACATTGCTACAAAACATTTAATGGACAGTGGAGCTCAACAGATTGGAACGTTAACTGCAAAAGGAGAAATACCTGAATTTATAGAAAGAACACAAGGGTATATAAATGCAATGAAAGAAAATACTGGTAAAGAAGATATAAATATTTATGAAACCGAAATAACCTTTGAAGCAGCTTATAACTGGGCGGAAAAAAACTATAATAAGATAAAAAAAATGGATGGATTATTTGTGCAAACGGATTTAATGGCATTTGGGGTTATACAAAGTTTAAAAAAAATTGGCATGGATATTCCTAAAGATGTATCTATAATTGGGTATGATGATATAGAATATTGCAATTATTTTGTACCTAGTCTAACAACAGTTCATCAACCTTTAGAAGAAGTTGTCAAAAAAGCATGCCAAAATCTTATAAATCGTATTGAAGGCAGGAAGATAAAAAATCAAAAAAGGGTATTCAAGCCATACTTAACAAAACGAGATAGTGTTAACATAAAATAATATATTAAAAGGAGTGATCAAATGAAGAAAAAGTGGTGGAAAGAAGGAGTAGTTTATCAGATATATCCAAGAAGTTTTAATGACACAACAGGAAGTGGTATTGGAGATTTAAGAGGAATTATAAAAAAAATGGATTATTTAAAAGAATTAGGGGTAAATATAATATGGTTAAACCCAGTATATAAATCTCCAAATGATGATAATGGATATGATATAAGTGATTATAAAGATATTATGGATGAATTTGGAACTATGGAAGAATGGGAAGAATTAAAAGATGGATTACATGAAAGAGGAATAAAATTGATTATGGATTTAGTGGTAAATCACAGCTCTGATGAGCACAAATGGTTTATAGAATCTAAAAAATCTAAGGATAATCCATATAGAGACTATTATATATGGAGAGACCCTGAATATGATGAAGATGGAAATAAAGTAGAGCCTAATAATTGGCAATCCATTTTTAGCGGCCCTGCCTGGGAATACGATGAAAATACAGATCAATATTATTTACATCTATTCAGTAAAAAGCAACCAGATTTAAATTGGGAAAATTCTAAATTAAGAAAAGAGATATATGACATGATGAATTGGTGGTTTGATAAAGGAGTTGATGGATTTAGAATGGACGTAATTAACTTAATATCTAAATATCCAGGTCTTCCAGACTATGATGAAAGCTTAGAGTGGCATGAAAATGAAACTTATGTTAATGGACCAAGATTTCACGAGTTTATGAAAGAAATGAATAAGGAAAGCTTAAAAAAATATGATATTATGACTGTAGGAGAGTGTTTTGGACTTCCGGTAGACGAAGGGAAGAAGTTAGTCGGAGAAGATAGAAATGAATTAAATATGGTTTTTCAAATGGAACACGTTGAATTGACAACAGGACCAGAGGGAAAATGGGATATAGTTGATTGGAAATTATCAGATTTTAAAAGTATAATGGATAAATGGTATAAAGCCATGGAAGAGTGTAATGGTTGGGGGAGTAATTTTTTAATGAATCATGATCAACCAAGATCAGTTTCGACCTTTGGAGACGACAAAGAATATAGAAAAGAATCAGCTAAAATGTTAGCTACTTTGATTATGACTTTAAAAGGTACTCCATACATATATCAAGGTGAAGAAATTGGAATGACAAATATAAGAATTGATGATATAGAAGATTTTAGAGATTTAGAGATATTAAATCATTATAAAGAACAAATGGATAAAGGGGCTTCTCATGATAAATTAATGGAAGCTTATAATAAAAAAGGGCGAGATAATTCTAGAACTCCTATGCAATGGGATGATTCTAAAAATGCTGGTTTTACTGATGGAAAACCTTGGTTGAAAGTTAATCCGAATTATACAGATATAAATGTTAAAAAAAGCAAAAAAGAAAATGATTCTATATTTTCATATTATCAAGAGATGATTAAAATTCGGAAAAATAATAATTGTTTAATATATGGAACATATGAGAATTTAGATAAAAAAAATGAAGAAATATATAGTTATATGCGAAGATATAAAGGAGAGGAGATATTAGTTTTATTGAATTTTACGAAAAAAAACATAGACTATAAAATAAACGAAAAATATAAAGATATAAATTGGGAAGTTTTAATATCTAATTATAAAGAAAAAGATAAAGTAGGTAATGAATTTAAATTGAAACCATATGAAAGTCTAGTATTAAGAAAAATATAATATTTTAACCAAAGAGGAAATTTATCATTTAGATAGATTTCCTCTTTTTTTGTCTTATAAAATAAAGGAATTCTAAGATAAATATAATTTTTTACAAAATACTTGTAATTTAATAAAAAATAGAGTGAGAACGCTTAATATTTGGATTTACAAACATTTTTAAATATGGTATAATAAACAAGTATTTTAATTAGAAAATTGAAAATATTCAGGAGGGATTTATGAACGAAATAGTTAAGGAAATAGCAAAAAAGTTGGATTTGAAACCTGTTCAGGTAAAAAATACAATTGAACTGCTTGATGATGGGTCTACTGTTCCTTTTATAGCAAGGTATAGAAAAGAACAAACGAAAAGTTTAGATGAACAGCAGATTCAGAATATATTAGATGAAATAACATATATTCGAAATTTAGAGGAAAGAAAGAAAGCAGTAATTAATCTAATAGATGAACAAGGTGAACTTACTGATGAATTAAAAGTTAAAATTGAAAAAGCAAAACAGTTACAAAAAGTAGAGGATCTGTATTTGCCGTACAAGAAAAGAAAAAAAACATTGGCAGATAAGGCAGTAGATAAAGGTTTGCAACCACTAGCGGATTATATGAAAAAAGAAGATGTTACCAAAAAAGATCTTGAAAAAGAAGCTGGCAATTACCTTACTGATGAAGTTAAGACAGTTGAAGATGCTATAGAAGAAGCAAAATTAATAATTGCCCAAGATATTTCTCAAGAGATAAAATATAGAGAATATATAAGAGGAAAAATGAAGAAAAATGGAACTATAATATCGGAAGTAGTAGAAAAAAACAAAAAAGAAGATGAAAAACAAACTTATAAAGATTACTATAATTTTCAAGAAAAAGTAAAACATATAGCCTCTCATAGAGTTTTAGCTTTAAATAGAGGTGAAAAAGAAAAGATATTACGAGTTAAAATAGAGTTGAGTTCTTTAAATTTAGAATTAATTACAAAAGCAATACTTAAGGATTATCCAAATAAAAATTTAGAATTTTTATATAGATCAATAATAGAAGATTCTCTTGATCGATTAATATTACCTTCAATCGAAAGAGAAGTTAGAAACATTTTAACAGAGATGGCAGAGGAAGAAGCAATTGCTAGTTTTCAAGAAAATTTAAAAAACTTATTAATGCAGCCTCCAATGGAAGGGAAAAACATATTAGGATTAGATCCTGCCTATCGGACAGGGTGTAAAGTTGTTGTTATTGATAATTTAGGGACTTATAAAGAAAACGATGTAATTTTTGTGACGATGAGCGAAAGTAAAAAAAAAGAAGCCAAAGATAAATTAAAAAAATATATAAAAAAACACGATATAAATCTTGTCGCTATAGGAAATGGTACAGCTTCTAGAGAAACAGAAAGTTTTGTTGCAGAGATGTTAAAAGAAGTAGACAAAAAAGTTCAATATATAATTGTTAATGAGGCAGGAGCATCTGTTTATTCAGCTTCAAAATTAGCACGAGAAGAATTTCCAGATTTAGATGTAACAGTTCGAGGGGCTATATCAATTGCAAGAAGAGTTCAAGATCCCTTGGCAGAACTTGTAAAAATAGATCCTAAGTCAATTGGAGTTGGAATGTATCAGCATGATATAACAAAAAAAAGGTTAGAAAAATCTTTGACTCAAGTAGTAGAAAGTGCTGTAAATAATGTAGGGGTTAATATAAATAGTGCCTCTTGGGCATTACTTAATTATGTTTCAGGTTTAAGAAAAAATGCCTGTAAAAAAATAGTTCAGAGAAGAGAAAAAGAAGGTAAATTCACATCTAGAAAAGATTTATCCAAAGTAAAGGGGATAGGAAAGAAAACTTTTAAATTGGCAGCGGGATTTATAATGGTTCCAGAAAGTGATAATCCTTTGGATAACACGATAATACATCCTGAATCATATGATATAGCAGAAGAGATGTTAGAAAAAATTGACGTTACTTTAGATGATTTAAGAGATGATATTAAAAATGTAAAAGAAAAGCTTAAGTTATTAGATGTTGATAAATTTATAGAAGAAAATGATTATGGGGAAGAGACCGTAGTAGATATATATAATTCACTTTTACAGAAAAGAAGAGATCCTCGAGATGAATATACCACTCCTATATTAAAAGAGGGAATAGTAAAACTTGAAGATTTAAAACCCGGTATGGAATTAGAGGGAACAGTAAGAAATGTAGTTCAATTTGGAGCATTTGTTGATATTGGATTAAAAAATGATGCTTTATTACATATATCTGAAATTGGGAAAAAATTTGTAAAGGACCCAAATGAAGAACTTTCAGTGGGGGATATTATAAAAGTCAAAATAAAAGATATAGATGCTAAAAGAGATAGAGTAGGCTTGACAAAAAAGGGGCTGTAAACAATGAAATTTTCTGAGGACTCATTTTTTTATAAAATAACGTATCTAAATGACATAGCAATAATTGCTACTTCTACTATAATTGGAGGGCTTTTGATATTTTATGTTGTAAATACATTGAATAATAATTTGAAAAATTTGACAGAAAATAGTCTCAGAACTTTGAAGATAAATTATGAAACGGAAAAGAAAGAGCTAGAAGAAGATGCAGCTAAAATGAGTAATACTCAAGAGGTTTATAGAGCTATGAACCATGGAAAAATTCAAAAA
>JBNJFI010000051.1:0-14823 GCA_051746725.1 Fusobacteriota bacterium | reverse complement strand
TTTCATTATATATTCCAATTGTGCTGCAACTTCATTTTCCTTCATTCCAACTTTAATTTTTGAAGTGATTTCCTCAAATGCAATATCAGTTATTCGTATCGCTTCTTTTATATTTGCGATTTCTGATTCATCTTTAATTCTTCGTATTTTCAACAATCTATCTTCAATATTTTTGAAATTAACTCCCGAAAATTTTTCCTTTAATTTTTCATAATATTCCAGAGTTATCTCTTTATCTTCTATCCCTAAATTTTTAATTTCTTCTTTTTCAATTGTTTCATTAACTTTTTTTAATGTCTCTCTTCCTGTCTCGATTACAATAAATCCATTTGGTTTTACTTCTATATCTGCCTGTTCTATATATCTAGAATCAGTAAAAAAATATTTGCTCTTTTTTGTTATTAAAGCCAATCCCGTTGTTCCAGTAAAACCGGTAACATATCTTAAATTATATTTATTTTTTATGAAAAGTCCATCTACTTCTAAGTCTTCCATTATTTTTTCTAATTCCATTTTTCTCTCCTCTATCAATTCTAATATAATTCATTTTTATTTAACACAGCTTTAATATTATTATAACTAACCTTTTCTGATACAACCTCTTTTATCTTCTTTAATTTACCTCGGCCAACTTTTTTGACAGCCTCCAACACTTCTTCTTCTGTTTCTTCATCAAAAAAGTCATCATAAAGTACAACTTTTCCCTCTTGACCACTTTTCATAATATGTCCAAAGATAGTCTGAGTGGCTAGATTTCTCTCCAAAGCTATCTCATCTAAACTCATACCCTTTTTATACATCTTATATGAAATTAAATGACTAGGCCCTTTTTTGCTCCGTCTTATCTTAGTGACTTTATGTTGACTTAAATTATCTCCATTTTCATCTTTATATTTTTTTAATTGTTCTTGAAATTTCTTTCCATATTTATCATATTTAACATCTCCGACCCCTTTGATATCAAGCATCTCTTCTCTTGTAACTGGTAATTTATTTGTCATGTCGATTAACGTTTTATTAGAAAAAATAACATATGGAGGAACTCCATCTTTTTTGGCAATCTCATTTCGAAGTTCTTTTAATTTAGAGAAAAGTTCTTCATTCGCTTCATATGTTTTTTCAATTTTAGATATTTTTCGATATATTTTTTTATCATCTTTTAAAAAATCATAAGCTTTTTTGGTAAGTTTAACCAATGGATATTCTCCAGTTGTTATTCGTAGATATCCATCACCAATTAATAAATTTATCATTGCTCGAATATCTTTTACTGTATAATCATCCATTAATCCATAAGTAGAAACTTTATCCAAATTTTTATTTAATATTCCCTTTGATTTTGATCCATTTAAAGTTTTACATATAACTGTAATACCATATCTTTCCTTTGTTCTTCCTATACAAGATATGATTTTTTTAGATTCCACCGTAATATCTTCTTTATCTTTTGTATCGACGCAATTACTACAGTTATCACAGTTATCTTCTGAAACTTCATCTCCAAAATATTTTAAGATATATTTTCGCAAGCACTCGGAAGTATGGATATAATTAACCATAGTATTTAACTTTTGGTATTTTCTTTCTGTATTTTCTTCACTAGTTTCATATTCATTATTTTCTATAAAATATCGTTGTGTCATTATATCCCTAGGATTAAAAAGCAAAATACATTCTGCATTCTCGCCATCTCTTCCTGCACGTCCTGCCTCTTGATAATAGCTTTCTATATCTTTTGGCATATTATTATGAATTACATAATTAACATTTGATTTATCTATTCCCATTCCAAAGGCATTTGTTGCTACTATAATATCAATATTATCATATAAAAAATCATCTTGATTTTTCTTTCTTTCTTTTTTAGATAACCCAGCATGGTAGGCCCCAACTTTATATCCTTTTTTATTTAATCTTTTAGACAAAGCTTCCACAGTTTTTCTAGTAGAAGCATATATTATTCCTGATTTACCTTTATTTTTAGATAGATATCGATCTATGTATTTATTATTATTTTCTCCTTTTATAACAGAAAAATGTAGATTTTCTCTATCAAATCCGGTTATTATTTTTTTAGGTCTCTTTAGTTTTAATAAGTTTTGAATGTCATTTTGAACTTCTTCTGTGGCAGTAGCGGTAAATGCTGCTTGAACTGGATTAGAATTTATTTTTTCTATAAATTTAGGTATTTCTAAATAACTTTTTCTAAAATCATGACCCCAATGAGAAATACAATGAGCCTCATCTACTGCTACTAATGATATTTTTAAGTTATCTATCATATTTATAAAAAAATCAGAGTTAAGTCTCTCTGGAGCAACATATATTAAATTATAATCACCTCTTCTTATTTTTCTTAATCTTTCCTGTTTCTCTTTTAACCCCAAACTACTATTTATATATGTAGCCGATATCCCTGCTTCTGTTAATGCATCTACTTGATCCTTCATCAAAGATATGAGTGGAGATATTACAATTGTAACTCCTTTAAAAATGAGACTAGGGATCTGATAACAGATCGATTTTCCACCGCCTGTTGGCATGATCCCCAATGAATCTCGTCCCTTTAATATATTTTCTATAATCTCAAATTGTCCTTCTTTAAAAGAATTATAACCATAATATTTTTTTAATAACTTTAAAGCTTTTTTCTTCATTAATTATTCCCCTTTTTTGAATCTAAAATTATTTTAATATTTAACTATTATATTTATCGAAAATTTTCTTTATCTTTTTCATATCTTGCCAAGTGTTCCACTTTGGACTCCCCTTTTTTGTACTCCCCTGTCTCAGAAGATAACTTGGATGTAATATAGGGATTACTTTTATTTCGCCTTCCCAGTCAAAGATTCTTCCTCTTATAGTGGTTATCGTATCTTTTTTGCCCAACTGGTCACCTATCATTAGATTTGTTGCTTCTCCACCAACAGTTACAATAACTTTAGGATTAATCAAAGCTATTTGAGTTTCCAAAAAAGGATAACAAGATTCTATTTCATTTTCTTTTGGTGCTCTATTTCCATCTGGATGACATTTAATCATGTTTGTTATATATACATCCTCTCTTGATAAATCTACTGAATCAAATATTTTAGTCAATAGTTTTCCTGACTTACCAACAAATGGTTTTCCTTCTTTATTTTCATCTTCACCAGGAGCTTCTGCTATAAACATGATTGGAGATTTTAAATTTCCTTCACCAGGAACAACTTTTTCCCGTTTTTTATGTAAAGGACACTTTTTACATGTTTCTATTTCAAAAATTAAATCTTCATATAATTCATTCATGTTTTGGTTTTAAACCTCCAATCCTATGTTAACTTCAATTTCTCCTATTGATGTATCTAGATCTATTGCAATAATTTTTATTTTTTTTTCAAACCATACATCCATCTCGTCACCCACAACTAAAGTCGGGGGAGATATATCAATAGTTTTTCCAATAGCTTCTAATCGTGCCGCACTTTTTCCGCTCATCATATTGGATAACTCGGATAGAGCACTTTTAGCCATTTCATCAAAATCTTCAACTGGCATCCCCATCATCATTTTACTAGCTAAAGCTTTCCCAACCTTTTTTGAAAAATTATAATTTACATTTCCCTTTAAATCTCCAGTTACTCCAATAATTATTGCGACTTCATAAGTTGCGTCAAATCTCTCTTTTTTGCTAAGATTTTTTTTCTTTATGTCTGTTATTCCAAATTGTTCCAAAACTTCTTTTATTCCACCCAAAAATCCGTTAAATATATTCGCGTCTACTCCCATGGCAAACTCCTTTCACAAATTTATACTATTTTATATGAAAAATCTCTGTTGTATTCTCTTGGGTTACTACCTCAACATCTAAGTCAATATTATTCTTTTCTAAATATCCTCTACTAACTTTTTCAACTAGATCATACTCATTATTATCGCTACTCACATGTGCCAAAAAAGCTTTCTGCAAATCATCTGAATAGATTTTCTTTATAAATTTTGCTGTTTCATCATTAGATAAATGACCTGTTTTACTTTTAACTCTATTTTTTAGATGCCATGGATAAGGACCTTTCATTAACATCTGGTAGTCATAATTACTTTCAATAATAATTAGATTACTCTTTTTAAAATTCTGTTTCACTATATTGGTAATATACCCAATATCAGTAGCTAGAGATAATACTTTTCCAGATTTATTTTGAACTCTAAATCCAAAAGTCTGAACAGAATCATGAAGTACCTCAAAAGGAGAAACTTTGATTGTTCCTCCTAAATTGAAGTCTTTTTCTATATATTGGATATTTTCTCTTTTTAATTTACCTAACTTTTTTGCAACTTTTTTATAACTTTTTTTTCCTATGTGTATTGGTAGATTATACCTTCTGGATAACACACCGGCACCTTTAACATGGTCTCCATGTTCATGTGTTATAACAATTGCACTTAAAGTATTTATATCTACCCCAATATTTTTCAATTTATTTTTTGTTTTTTTTCCACTAAATCCAGCATCGATTAAAAATCTATATCCGTCTGTCTCAATAAAAGTGGCATTCCCTGAACTTCCTGTTCCTAACATTGCAACCCTCATTTTTTATAAACTGCCCCTTTATCTGCGGAAGTTACCATCTCAGAATATCTTTTTAGATAACTGCTCTTAATCTCTTTTTTATGAATTTCTAAATTATCAAGTCTAGATTGTATCTCTTCATCTGATAATTTTACGTTTAATTTTCTATTTGGAATATCAATTTCTATTATATCTCCCTCTTGCACTATGGCAATTGGTCCACCTGCTGCTGCTTCTGGCGATACATGACCAATTGAAGCTCCACGTGTTGCTCCAGAAAATCTTCCATCTGTAATAAGAGCTACCTCTTTATCTAGTCCCATTCCTGCAACAGAAGAAGTTGGTGTTAACATTTCAGGCATTCCTGGTCCACCTTTAGGCCCTTCATATTGAATTACAACTACATCACCTGATTTGATATCTTTATTCAATATTGCATCTACAGCTTTATCTTCAGAGGTAAATATTCTTGCTGGTCCACTATGCACTAACATTTCATCTGCAACAGCTCCCTCTTTAACTACACTTCCATTTGGAGCTATATTTCCTTTTAATACTGCGATTCCACCTGTCTTATGTACAGGATTTTCAAATTTTTGTATAACTTTTGTATCTAATATAGGAGTATTTTCAATTCTTTCTGCTAAAGTTTTTAGATCAACTGTCATTGTTCCAGTATGTATTAAATCATGATCTGAAAGCTCATTCATTACTGCACTTACTCCACCTGCTCTATCTAAATCTTCGATAAAATCATGTCCTCCAGGAGATAAGTGACATAAATGAGGAGTTTTTTCTGCTATTCTATTAAAATCATCTAAAGTTAAATCTACTCCTATTGCATCAGCTATTGCTGGTATATGAAGAGTTGTATTTGTAGATCCTCCTAAAGCCATATCCACTGCTACTGCATTTTCAAAACTGGCTTTAGTCATAATGTCACTTGGTCTTAAATCTTCTTCTAATATTTTTAAAATCTGCATTCCAGCTCTCTTTGCTAATCTAATTCGTTCTGAATATACTGCAGGAATTGTTCCATTACCCTTTAATCCCATTCCCAAGGCTTCTGTTACACAGTTCATAGTATTAGCGGTATACATTCCAGAGCAAGATCCACAAGTAATACATGCATTATTTTCTGCTTCTAAAAGAGTAGCATCATCAATTTGTCCATTTTCATGTTGCCCTACATATTCAAATACATCGCTTAAACCAACTTTTTTGCCACCAACAGTTCCAGCAAGCATTGGTCCTCCACTCACGAATATTGACGGTAAATTCAATCTTGAAGCCCCCATTAACATCCCAGGAACTGTTTTATCACAATTGGGAATAAATACCATTGCATCAAAAGGAGTTGCAAGTGCTGTTGCTTCCAAAGAATCAGCAATTATCTCCCTAGTTGGCAATGAAGACCTCATTCCTTCATGGTTCATTGCTAAGCCATCACATATTCCTATTGTAGAAAACTCTAAAGGAACTCCTCCTGCTAATCTTACTCCATCTTTAACTGCATCTATTATTCTTCTTAAATGCATATGTCCAGGTATAATTTCATTAAATGATCCTGCTATTCCAATAATTGGTCTCTTGATTTCTTCATCAGTTAATCCCAAAGATTTTAATAATGATCTATGTGGAGCTCTTTTTACTCCTTTTTTCATTGCGTCACTTCTCATTTTTCCCTCCTATTTTTTACTTCTTTAGCTATTTACAAAATACTAATCTACTAATTTCATTTGATTTATAAAAAATAATAATTATAACTTACCACTTTTTTTATATACTGCTCATACCCGGGCAAACGCCGTTTGCCCTTACAGTAAAAACTGTCATCATTTTAAAGTAATCCACAATCGTAAGGGTGAAGGGCTTCGCCAGCGTAATATAAATCAAATTAGATTAAATTTGTTAATAACCTCATATTTTCTTCAGTTATGTTTTGATTTTAACTTGTTAATGATTAAAAAAAATTATATTGTTAACAAGTATTACTATTAATTATAACTTATTTTTCTTTGATTTTCAATGATTAATTTATTAATTTAATAATATTAACTCAACTTACTCACTTTTCTTCTCTAAGAACTTATACTTAAAAATCTTAGCCATGGATCACGCAGAAGTACATGGAAATTTAAGAAAATCCGTGATAAATAATAGCTTAATATTACCATCACGGATTTTATTATGTATTAAAATTTTATTTTTGGTAGTTAGGTGCTTCCTTGGTAATATTTACATCATGAGGATGACTTTCCTTTAACCCAGCTCCTGTTATTCTTACAAATCTTGCTTTTTCTTTCATATCTTTTATAGTTGGAGTTCCACAATAACCCATACCAGATCTAATTCCTCCAACTAACTGATATACAACATCTGAAAGCTCTCCTTTATATGGCACTCTTCCTTCTATTCCCTCTGGAACTAGTTTTTTTACTTCTTCTTCTGCATCTTGGAAGTATCTATCTTTACTTCCTCTTTTCATAGCAGCTAGAGATCCCATTCCAACATAAACTTTATAACGTCTTCCATCATACAAAACATTTTCTCCTGGCGCTTCTTTAGTTCCTGCAAATAAGCTTCCAAGCATAACACAATCTGCTCCTGCTGTTATAGCTTTTACAATATCTCCAGAATATTTAATTCCACCATCTGCTATCACTGGAACCCCTCTTTTCTTAGCAACTTCTGCCACATCATTAATAGCTGTTACCTGGGGAACACCTACACCTGCAACTACTCTTGTAGTACATATAGATCCTGGTCCAACTCCGACCTTTATTGCATCTACTCCTGCATCCATAAGATCTATTGCAGCTTCTTTTGTTACAATATTTCCACCAATTACATCTACATCATAATTATCTTTTATCTCTTTAATCATTGCAATAACTCCAGCAGAATGTCCATGAGCACTATCAACTGCAATTACATCTACTCCTGCCTCTACTAACTGTCCTACTCTTTCTAATGTATCACTTCCTACTCCTACTGCTGCTCCTACTCTAAGTCTACCGCTTTCATCTTTGCAAGCATTTGGATATTCTTCAGCTTTGTCAATATCTTTTATAGTTATGAGCCCTTTTAATTTATTATTATTATTTACAATTGGAAGCTTTTCTATTCTATTTTCAAGTAAAATTTCCTTAGCTTCTTCCAAGGTAGTTCCCAAAGGAGCTGTTATAAGATCATTTTTTGTCATTATTTCTGAAACCTTAACATCTAAATTTTTTCTATATTTTAAGTCTCTATTAGTAATGATTCCAATTAGAGTATTATCTTCTTTAATTACTGGAAGTCCTGAAATTTTATAATTTTTCATTATAGCTTTTGCTTCTTTTACATAACTATCCTTATCCAGAGTTACAGGATGAATGATCATCCCATTTTCATATCTTTTTACCTTGTCAACTTCTGATTTTTGATCTTCTATTGACATATTTTTGTGTAAAATTCCCATTCCACCTTCTCTAGCTAAAGAAATTGCAAGTTTAGATTCTGTAACTGTATCCATGGCAGAACTAAGAATCGGAACTTTTAATTTAATCTTTTTTGTTAGATTTGTCTCTAGATTAACTTCTCTTGGCAAAACATTTGACTGTGCTGGAACTAAAAGCACATCATCAAAGGTTAAAGCCTCTTTTAAAACTTTTCCATTTAACATTTCGCTCCTCCTATTTATTATTTTAATTTTCTATATATTTGCAGAAAAAGAGAGCAAAGCTCTCTTTTTCAAATTCTACTTTATAATTCTATAACTTTTATGTCATGAATTTCTTCTAGATCTAATAACTTTTCTACCAAAGGATCTGGAATATTATTATCCACAGAAAGAATCATAATTGAACTATTATTACCATCTGAAACTATCATCTTTGAAATATTAACATTGTATTCAGACATTGCAATACCAACTCTTCCTACAACACCTGGTTTATTTTCATGTGGAGCATAAACTAATTTACCAGTTGGATTTAAATCCATATCATACTCTTGTATTCTAACAATTCTTGGATGTTTTCCTTCTAATACTGTTCCATCTATTTCAAAAGTTTCTCCTTCTTTGTTGGTAACTTTTAACCTAACTAAATTACTGTAGTCTCCTGTTTCTATTTCTAAGTTTTCTTTTACTTTTATCCCTCTTGATTCGGCAATCCCATTGGCATTTACAAAATTTACTGTTTCTGGAACTGTAGAGTCTAATATTCCTTTTAACGCAATTAAAGATAAAATCTTAACATCTTCTTTATCTTCTATTACATTTCCTCCAAAGCTTAATTCAATCTCCTTTATACCTTCTCTTCTTATCTGCGAATATAATTTTCCAGCTTTTTCTGATAACTTTAAGAAAGCATCTAATTTCTTATAAGTAGTTTCAGATATACTTGGTATATTTACAGCATTTTTTACTAGTTCTCCCTTTAATCCAGCAATCACTTCTTTTATTGCCTCTGTTCCAACTCTTTCTTGAGCTTCAAATGTTGAAGCTCCTAAATGAGGAGTTACTGCAGTTTGATCTAATTCATATAGAGGATGAGTCTTTTGCGGCTCATTTTCCCATACATCTATACCAACAGATGCTATTTTTCCATCTTTCATACCTCTATAAAGGGCATCTTCATTGAATAATCCACCTCTTGCAACATTCACTAATCTAACTCCGTCTTTCATTATAGCTATTTCTTCATCTGAAATCATATTAGTAGTTTCTTCTGTTTTAGGTGTGTGAATTGTTATTATATCTGATTCTCTACATAATTCTTCCAAAGTTTCCCGTTTTTCTACTCCTAACATTTCAAATCTAGAGTCAGAAATATATGGATCATAAGCTATTATCTTATCTACATCAAATCCACTTAATCTTTCTGTCATTAATTTACCTATTCTACCTAAACCAATAATCCCTATAGTCTTTTGATATAATTCTGATCCTTTAAATCTATTTCTATCCCAGTTTCCTGATTTTAAAAATTTATCTGCCCATGTTAAATTTCTGGCTGATCCTAACATCAAGGCCATTGTTTGTTCTGCTGCTGATATTATATTACTTTCTGGAGTATTTGCAACTACAACCCCTTTTTTGGTAGCATACGGTATATCTATATTATCTAATCCAGATCCAGCTCGTCCTACTATTTTTAAATTAGTAGCTGTATCTAAAAATTTCTTGTTTATCTGTGTTTTACTTCTTACTACTATTGCATCATAATTAGGTATTATTTCTAACAACTCGTCTTCTGGTAATTGAGGTTTTACATCAACTTGACAATACTTACCAGCCATTTCAACTGCCTTTTCATCTATTATTTCTGCTACTAATATTCTCATATCTTTTAAATTTACCATTTTAACACTCCTCTTTTTTATTTATTTCATTAAAAATTCTTGGATTGCCTTTACACTGTCTCCTGGTTCAAATTTATCATAGCCTAATTCTACTAATACTTGTTCTAAAGCTGAAAAAGTAACAAGTACATCTGATGTATCTACTTCACCTAAATGTCCTATTCTAAATATTTTTCCTTTATAATCTGCTTGACCTCCGGCAATAGTAATACCATGTTTATCTTTCATTAATTGTGGGATCTTAGCTCCATCTATTCCTTCTGGAACTTTTACTGTTGTAAGAGTATTTCCCATTGTATCTAGATCCTTAACAAAAAAGTCTAATCCTAATTTTTTTATTCCAATACAAGATGCATCTCTCATGTTTTTATGTCTTTTAATTACATTATCCATTCCCTCTTCTAATAACATCTTACAAGCTTCATTTGCAGCTAATATAACTGTTACTGCTGGGGTAGTTGGGTTCTGCCCTTGCGGATATCTTCCTAGATGTTTTTCAAAACTAAAATAAAAAGCTGGTAAATCTGATCTTTCCATAGCTTTTTGAGCTTTATCGCTTAAAGATACAAATGCTATCCCTGGCGGTGTCATAAATCCTTTTTGTGCTCCAGAAATTGCGCAATCTACATTCCATTCATCAGTTTTAAAATCATTTGCAATCATACCACTTATTGAATCAACTACAAATACAATATCTGTATCTTTTAAAACTTCTCCAAAGGCCTCTACATCATTTATAATTCCTGTAGATGTCTCGTGATGAGTCAAAAAAACTCCCTTTATATCATTATGTTTTTTTAATATTTTTTTTAAATCTTCTAAGGAGGCTACCTCTCCCCATTCATATGCGATTTCAATAACTTCTAAATCATATAATTTTGCTAATTTTGCAAATCTTCCTCCAAATTTTCCATTATTAAATACTACAACTTTATCTCCTTTTGAAAAAAGGTTTGTTACGCTTGCTTCCATTGCTCCTGTACCGGAAGAAGTCAAAGTTATTACAGGATTTTCTGTCTTAAAAATTTTTTTTAAATTTTTAGACAACTCTTTGAAAATCTTGGAGTATTCCCCTGTCCTGTGATGGATAATATCTTTTGCCATTTCTAACTTTACTCTTTCTGGAATTTGCGTTGGTCCTGGTGACATTAGTAAATTTCTCATTTTAGTCCTCCTTATAATATTGAAAGTATCTATATGATTCCGTTAATATCTTCTTTTATTTTAAAGTATTATAACAAGTTTTTGATTCTTTTTCAATACCTCTTTTAACATTTTTCACAGTATTTTTGAATTTTTTCAAAAAACCTAATGTATATAGGCTTTTATACAATGAATTTAGTGTTACTTCTTTATAAATTTTCAATTTTAACTTAATTTACAAATTATATCATCAGGAACAGTTTTAGCTATTTTAGCTAAATCGCCAGGTAAAATTTTTTCCTTAAGTTGTTTTCCCAGTATGACAACTTCAGAGCCAATTTTAACTTTTTTGACTTTACTTACATCTATAATAGTTTGCTCCATTGATATATTTCCTATTATTTTACATTTTTTCCCCTTAACCAAAACATAACCTTTATTTGATAAATTCATTATATATCCATTGGAATACCCAAATGGAATAGTAGCTATTTTCATATTAGATTTAACTAAAAACCCTTCTCCATATCCAATTTTATCCCCTTTTTTGACATATCTTACATTGGAAATAATCGTTTTTATATCTAAAATTGGTTCTATTGGAATTTTTTTGTTTACCAAAGGTTGTAAACCATATAGCACCATTCCCACTCTAACATAATCAAGATGATAGCGATTATCTAATAATGCTCCTGCACTATTTGCAATATGTTTAATTTTGACATTATAACCTATTTTTTGTAATCTGTCTACCCCTATTAAATATTTTTTAAATTGTTCTTCTGTATCGCGTTTACTTTTATCTGCATTATAAAAGTGTGAATAGGCTCCTTCTATCTCTAATTGCTTATATTCTTGTAATTGTTTTAAATCTTCTAAATCAATTCCTAATCTGTTCATCCCAGTATTTATATTAATATGAATCTTTAATTTGTTTATGTCGTTTTCTAAAACATTATAATATGTTTTTAATTGCTCTAGAGAATATATTGTCACTCTTAAATTATAATTTATTGCTTTTTTTATATTATTTCCTGGAATATAATTTAAAATAAGGATTTTAGAGTTAATTCCATTTTTTCTTAATTTTATTGCAGATTTTAAAAAGGCTACCCCAAAAAAGTCAGCCCCTAGTTTTTCTGATTGCCTGGCTATTTCTATCATTCCATTACCATATGCATCAGCTTTAATTATAGGCATTATTTTCGAGGTAGTCTGCTTTTTCATATAAAGATAATTTTTTTTATATTGTCCATAATCAATTTCTTTTTTGATCATTTTACATCCTTTTTCTACTTAAATTTTAGATTAACCCTGCATTTTTTTTAATATTTCAGTTATAGCTAGTTCTACATTGTCATATTTAGATATATCAACTTTAGATATAGTTTTATCAATTGCACTTTCTTTATACCCTAATGATTGTAATGCCAAAACAAGGTCCTCTCTTATTTGACTAGTTTTTTGATCCTCACTGCTTTCATCTACTAAATTTTGGAATTCATCTGTATCCAATTTTATTTTTCCTTTTATATCTATGAGTAATCTTTGTCCCTTCTTTTTCCCAATACCAGGAACTTTTTTTAATTTATCTAGGTCTTCATTTACTATAATTTTTTTCAACTCATATATATTATAAGTCGATAATACAGCAATTGCTAATTTCGCTCCTACTCCATTGGCATTTACAAGTATTTCAAATACATCTCTTTCTTTTTTGGAGTGAAAACCGTACAATTTAAATTTATCTTCTCTTATATAATTATATATATATAACTTTTCTTCCTCCTCTTGTATTTTTTCATAGGTACTAAGTGATATATATATTTTATAAGCTATTCCATTATTTAACTCTAAAGCAACTGAGTCTACTTTTTTATCAACTATTTTTCCTTTTATATATTCAAACATTATCTCTCCTCTTCCGAATATTTTTCTATATCTATTAGTTCAACATTTTCCAATCTATCTCCTAAAAACAGTTTTCCTATTTCCATAAATTGTCTAGGTGAATCACTAACATAAAATTCATTCTCTCCACCGTTTTCTTCTAGTAAGATTCTATTTCTATATAATACATTTCTAACTTCAATTGCAACCTCTTCTGCAGAATCAATTAAAATTACATCTTTTCCCACTACTTTTTTGATTACCTTTTTAATCATAGGATAGTGTGTACAGCCTAATACCAAAGTATCTATTTTTCCTTTTATCTCTTCTAAGTATCTATTAGCCATTTCAAAAGTTACATTATCTTCTAGCATTCCTTCTTCGATAAGAGGTACAAACAATGGACATGGATTTTGTTCTATATCAATTTCGGAATTAATTTTTTTTATCTCGTCATAATAAGAATTGCTTGAAATTGTACCTTTGGTTCCTATTATTCCAATTTTATTTTTTCTTGTAGTTTCAACTGCTCTTTTACTCCCGGGTTTTATTACACCAATTATAGGGATTTTTAAAATCTTAGACACTTCTTTTAATGCAAATGCAGTTGCTGTATTACAGGCTATCACTAAAATTTTTATATTTTTTGTTTTTAAAAACCTTATAATCTCTTTTGCAAATTTTATTATTACCTTTTTTGATTTTGAACCATATGGAACCCTAGCAGTATCACCAAAATAAACAATTCTCTCTTGAGGAAGAAGTCTCATAACTTCCTTTACTACTGTTAAACCACCTAGTCCAGAATCAAATATTCCTATTCCTTTTTTCATATTTACTCCTATTTTATAAGTTATTGTTTTCTCGTTTTATGAAATATAATTACACTTACAATTATGATGAAAAAAGATCCCAATATTACTGTCAATATAAAATTTAATAGTCTATTTTTTCCTATTGTTTGTGAATAAGTGGTATCTTTATTAAAAACTTTAACTGCTTTACCCATATGATCTGCGACATATATTTTATCATCTGTAGCCCATATATCCTGAATCCCTCTAAACTCTGTCTTCTTTGACCCAGTCTTTCCAAAAATAGCATACAATTCTAAATTTTCATTATATATAAATATTCTGTTTTTCCCAGAATCTACAACATATACATTTGTATCATTTCGTGCTATATTAGTAGGGGAAGTAAATATAACTTCTTCTCGAACAAGATTTTTTTCAAAAATTCCATATTTATCAAATACACTTAAGCGATTATTACCTGTATCTGTTACCAAATAATTCTCATTAAACCTAACAACTCCCTCTGGCCTATGAAAAGCTCCAACCTTAACTCCTTTATAACCAAAACTACTTACTATCCCTCCATCAAGGGTAAATATCTGAATTCTATTATTATCAGTATCAGCTACACAAATATATTTATCATCTACATATATTGACTGAGGATTTTTAACCTGACCTAATAATTCTCCCTCCTTAGAAATCAGAGTTTCTTTGTAGTCTCCATCTAAATTAAACCTCATTATTCCATAATTAGCATCTAATACGTACAGATCGTTATTATGTACATAAAGATCTATTATTACTGGATAATTTTTTTGTTCACCTTTTTGTTTTGTCCTCTTAGCTTTATCTCTAACCATTCCAAAAGAATATTGATATTTTCCATTTTTATCATATTTTAAAACATTATTTCGTATTCTATCTGCAATATATACATTTTCATCTTTATCCACTGTTACAGAAGAAGGAAATATCTTAGTAAAAAATTTCTTATCTTTAAAAAATTCTGCTCCTGTAGAAATGATGGATAGAGATAATAATAAAATTAATATTATTTTCTTCATGATTCCCCCTTTTTAAATGTTTTAT
>JBNJFI010000050.1:13185-14872 GCA_051746725.1 Fusobacteriota bacterium | reverse complement strand
GAAGAGAGCCCGGCTTATTAGGGGATAAGAAAATTGAAACTACATGGATTACAACTTTTTTATTTTGACAATAAAATCAATCTATGTTAAAATAAACGTATATAAAAATAAGACAAAAAAATAAAAATAGAGGTGCAATTGACAAGAGTATTTTAATTAATAATTAGAAGAAAGGGGATTTTGCCGAAATATAATTTCTTAATTATATTGGGGTTATAGATAATATCTATAACACTGTTGTTATAATTTATAACAAAGTGCTATTATAACTGTAAGGTTGGTAAATAGTAAATTGTTTACCAATTTTTTTATTATATATAATAAAAAAGGATAAAACAACTAAAAATAAAATATATGGAGGAGAAAACATGAAAACTTTATCGGAAACAATGGAAATTAACGAAAAAAACAATTTAGAAATTGGTGGGGTAGATGTAGTAGAACTTGCAAAAAAGAATCAATATCCAGTTTATTTAATGGATGAGAAATTATTAAGAAAGAAAATGAGTGAATACAGAGAGAGTTTCAAAAAATACTATCCAAATAGTAGTGTACATTATGCTTCAAAAGCATTTATGACTCTTGGAATGTGTAAAATAGTAGAACAAGAAGGGCTAGGTTTAGATGTTGTTTCAGGAGGAGAGTTATATACTGCTATAAAAGCTGATTTCCCTATGGAAAAAATCATAATGCATGGGAATAATAAATCTGAAAAAGAGATAAAGATGGCAGTGGAAAATGGAATAGGAAGAATAGTAATAGATAACTTTTATGAGATAGATTTAGTAAATAAAGTTACAAAAGAGTTAGATATGGAAGTAGACGCAATGCTTAGAATTAAACCAGGTGTACATGCAGATACTCATCATTATGTGACAACAGGTCATGAAGATTCTAAATTTGGTTTTATTATTAAAGAAGGAGTTGCCAAAAAAGCTGTAAAACAAGTTATAGATTCTGAAAAAATAAATTTTAAAGGTCTTCATATGCATATAGGATCTCAAGTGTTTGATACCAAAGGATTTACAGAATCAATAAAAAGAATGGCTGACTTTATAAAAGTTTTAGATGAAGATGGTATAAAAGTTGACGAATTTGATTTAGGAGGA
Source organism: Fusobacteriota bacterium (assembly GCA_051746725.1). GTDB lineage: Bacteria > Fusobacteriota > Fusobacteriia > Fusobacteriales > JBNJFI01 > JBNJFI01. The sequence goes on along the minus strand of JBNJFI010000050.1, from coordinate 13,763 downwards.
GGTCTTGGAGTAGTATATACTGATGAAGATGATCCTATTTCAATTGAAAAATTTGTAAAAAAACTTGTAGATAGTGTAAAAAATGAATTTGAAGAAAAGGATTTAAAATTACCAAAATTAATGGTAGAGCCAGGAAGATCAATAGCTGCAGAAGCGGGAACAACAATTTATACAATTGGTTCAATAACAGAAGTTCCTGGAATTAGAAAATATATAGCAGTAAATGGTGGAATGGGAGATAATTTAAGACCAGCATTATATGGTTCTAAATATGATGCAGTTGTAGCGAATAAAATGGATAAAGAAAAAACAGAGATGGTTACAGTGGCAGGAAAATGCTGTGAAACTGGAGATATTATAAGAAAAGATATCAAATTAAATAATCCAGAATCAGGAGATGTTTTAGCTGTATTTACAACAGGGGCTTATGGATATACAATGGCTAGTAATTACAATAGATTACCAGTTCCAGGAGTTGCTTTATTAAATGATGGAAATGTAGATTGGATAGTTAAACCACAGACTTATGACGACATATTGAGAAACGATGTAATTCCTGAAAGATTAAAATAATAATT
>JBNJFI010000050.1:0-13085 GCA_051746725.1 Fusobacteriota bacterium | reverse complement strand
TTTATTAAATGATGGAAATGTAGATTGGATAGTTAAACCACAGACTTATGACGACATATTGAGAAACGATGTAATTCCTGAAAGATTAAAATAATAATTTATAGAATACTAGAAAATAGGAAGTTGCAAAACTGAAGAATAAAATCTTAGGTTATCCACAGAATTATCACCAAGTTAAAGCCCCCCTTCCTAGCCATCCCCCTGGCAGGGGACGGGATAAGCAAGAAAGTAGAAAGGGTTTAAATAATTCAAATGTTTTCTAAAAATCAATTTTGAAAGGAAATAAAGATAGTCTCCCCTGCTAGGGGGAGATTTAGAGGGGGCAGACCTTAAAAGTAAGTGTAATAAAAGTAATGAAATAAAATAGTTAGAGTTTTGTAACTATCTAAAATACTAGAAAAAATTAGGAGGGTAAAATGTTTTTTAAAGGATCTTATGTAGCGATGATTACACCATTTAAATCAGATGGTACCATTGATGAAGAAAAAATAAGAGAATTGGTAAATTTTCATATTGAAAATGGAACATCTGGAATATCACCATGTGGAACTACAGGTGAATCTCCAACATTGACATTGGCAGAACATAAAAAAGTTGTTGAGCTTGTTGTAGAAGAAGCAGATGGTAGAATAGAAGTAGTAGCTGGAGCAGGGGCCAACTCTACCAAGGAAGCAGTTGAATTAACAAAGCATGCCAAGGAAGTTGGAGCAGATGCAGTGCTTTCGATTTGTCCATATTATAACAAACCTGGTCAAAAAGGGCTTATAGCTCATTTTACTGAAATAAATAAGGTTGGAATACCAGTTATGCTATATAATGTTCCTGGTAGAACAGGGATTAATATGGAACCAGAAACAACTAAAAAATTATCAGAGTTGACAAATATTAAAGGAATTAAAGAAGCTGCAGGAAGTGTAGAACAGGTTTCAAACATCGTAAATATTTGTGATGAGGACTTTGATGTTATCTCAGGTGATGATTCCTTATTATTGCCAATGATGTCAGTGGGAGCTAAAGGTGTTGTTTCAGTTTTAGCCAATTTTATGCCAAAAGAGGTAAGTGACCTTATAAAATATGTTGAAAATGGAGAATTTGATAAAGCAAAAGATCTTCATCATAAGTTGTATAAATTAAATAAGGCTATGTTCTGTGAACCTAATCCAGTTCCAGTTAAAGAAGCAATGTCTATATTAGGGAAGATAAACCCAAATGTTAGATTACCTTTGACTAAAATTGATATCGATAATAGCAAGTTATTAAAAAAACTTATGAAAAAGGTTGAAATAATATAGTTCCATATGTTATAATATAATAAGGCTATAACATATAAGGAGGAAGTAAAATGAGTGGAGTTGAAAGTAAATATCTTGCAGGTGAAATAGATAATAAAATGTTTATAAAAATCATAGGGAATGCTACTATGAAAAATAGTAAAACCCTTGAAGATTTATTTGAAGATCTATTATCAAAAGAACAAGAAGATATAATATTAGATTTATCGAAGTGTAATTATATGGATAGTACTATGTTGGGTTTAATAGCTAAAACTGCTATTAGAATAAAAAAGAAATGGGATAGTACACTGTATATTTTAAATATAACAAATATGATTAGGACAAGTTTTAAATCGACAGGGCTAGATAAATTAGTTACTTTTTTGGATGAAGACCAAGATATAGATGAAGATGATATAGATGAATTAGAAATGAAAGATTTTGATGATGTTCGAGCCAAAAATGTACATATTTTAGAAGCCCATAAAACATTAACAGAACTAAATGATGAAAACAAAGAAGCGTTTAAAAGTGTAGTAGATTTATTGGAAAAGAGTTTAGAGGAGCAATAAAATTAATTAAAGAAAGGGTGTATTAATGGAAAATTATATTCAAAAGATGTTTGCTGAAAGAGTCGGAGGAGACCAATTTGGTAAAGATACAGAAATATATAAGTTTGAAAAGATAAAAAGAGCAAAAAAGGCTGCTAAAGAGGCAAATCCAGATAAAGAACTAATAGATATGGGAGTTGGAGAGCCTGATTGGATGGCAGAAGATGAAGTTATTGAAGTATTATATAAGGAAGCAAAAAAGTGGGAAAATAGAGGATATACTGATAATGGAATAGCAGAATTTAAAGAAGCCGCTGCTAAATACATGAAAAATGTATTTGGAGTTGAGGGAATTGACCCTGAAACAGAAGTGAATCATGGTATAGGAAGTAAGCCTATATTAGCTTTATTGCCGTTAGCGTTTATAAATCCAGGAGATATAACTATTAGAACTACTCCAGGATATCCTGTGTTGGGGACGACTACAAAAGCTTTAGGTGGAGAAGTAGTGGAATTGCCTTTATTAGAAGAAAATAATTTTCTTCCAGATTTAAGTCAATTAACAGAAGAGCAAAAGAAAAAAGCAAAGTTACTATATATAAATTATCCTAATAACCCAACAGGGGCAGTTGCAACAGAAGAATTTTATAAAGAAGTAATAGAATTTGCAAAAGAAAATGATATAATAGTAGTTTCTGATGAAGCTTATGCTGCATTGGTTTTTGATGATGAAAAACCTTTATCTTTTTTGAGCGTAGAGGGTGCAAAAGAAGTAGGGATTGCAATTCAATCTATTTCGAAGGCTTTTAACATGACAGGTTGGAGACTTGCATTTATAACAGGGAATGAACTTGTGGTTAAAGGATTTGCTACAGTTAAAGATAATAATGATTCTGGACAGTTTGCCGCTATTCAAAAGGCAGGGGTTTATTGCTTAGAACATCCAGAAATCACAGAAAAAACAGCTGCAAAGTATTCTAGAAGACATGATATGTTGACAGAGGCTTTAACAGAAGCTGGATTTGAAGTGGAAAAACCTAAGGGTTCTTTTTATCTTTATGTAAAAGCTCCTACAGGGACAAAATCAGGAGAAAAATTTAAAAATGCAGAAGAGTTCTCTCAATATATGATAAAAGAAAAAATGATATCTACTGTTCCTTGGGATGATGCAGGAAATTATGTGAGATTTTCTGTTACATTTGTAGCTGATGGAGTAGAAGAAGAAAAAGAAGTTATAAAAGAGATTCAAAAAAGGTTAGGTAAGGGAGAATTTATATTTGAATAATATAAATATATAAGTTATGTAATCTAAGTTATATGAATAAAAATATCAAAAAAAGAGAGTGCAGTTAAGCTGTGCTCTTTTTTGATATTGAAAAAATAAAAAAAGTAACTAGGAGGGTCAAATGAAATTAATAGATGCACATAGTCATATAGATGATAAAAGATTTAGTAAAGATTTTGATGAAGTTATGGAAAGAGCTAAAAACGAGTTAGAATTTTTTGTAAATATAGGTGTAGATTTAGAAACCTCAAAACGAAGTATAGAATTTGCCAAAAATTATAGTTATGTATATGCAACTGTTGGAGTTCACCCACATGATGTGAAAAATTATAATGCTCTTTTAGAGGAACAACTAGAAGAATTAGCAAAGAATAAAGAGGTTTTGGCAATAGGTGAAATAGGGTTAGATTATTATAAAGATTATTCACCTCGAGATGTTCAAAGAGATGTATTTAGAAAGCAGTTAGAAATGGCTATGAGAGTTGATAAACCAGTTGTTATACACATGCGTGAAGCCACAGAAGATACGGTTAAAATACTGGAAGAATATTCAGGTGTAAGAGGTATTATTCACAGTTATTCTGGAAGTGCTGAGACTGCTGAAAGATTAAAAGATAGATTTTATTTTTCTATAAGTGGCCCTGTAACATTTAAAAATGCTACTAGATTACGAGAAGTAGTTAAGTCCTTACCTTTGGATAGAATTTTAGTGGAAACGGATTGTCCATATCTAACTCCTGAACCAAATAGAGGGAAGAGAAATGAACCTAGCTATGTAAAATATGTTGCAAAAAAGGTAGCTGATATTCATGGAATAGAGTTAGAAGAATTAATAAAAATTACAAATATAAATACCAAAAAAGCTTATGAGATAGAATAATATGAAAATTTTAGGATTGGGAAATGATATTATAGAAATAGATAGAATAAAAAAAGCTATTGAGAGAAATAGTGAAATAAAAAATAGAATATTTACTAAAAAGGAGATTGAATATGCCGGGGAATCAAAATTTAGTTATAATACCTATGCAGGTAGGTTTGCAGCTAAAGAGGCTATCTCTAAGGCTTTTGGAACAGGGATAAGAGGATTTTCTTTAAAGGATATAGAGATAATAAATAATGATCTAGGAAAACCGGAAGTATTTTTAAAGGGTGATTTGGAGAAAAAATTTGATGGTTATAAAATAATGTTGAGTATATCTCATAGCAAAAAAGATGCAATGGCAACAGCTATCTTATTAAAAGATTAGAATTTACAGAAAAAGGAGAAAAAATGGAATATAAATATATATTTGGACCTGTTCCTTCTAGAAGGCTAGGAGTTTCTTTGGGGATAGATTTGGTTAAATTGAAAACATGTAACTTAGACTGTGTTTATTGTGAAGTCGGAAGAACAGATGAAACAACAATGGAGAGAAAAGAATATGTAGATGCAGATAGAGTATTGATGGAATTAAGGGATTTTTTAAAAGATGATCCTTATTTAGATTTTATTACTTTTTCAGGTTCAGGTGAGCCTTTGTTGAATTCTAAGATTGGTTATATAATAAGTGAAATAAAAAAAATGACAGATACTAAAATTGCAATACTTACCAATGGTACTCTTTTTTATAAAGATGAAGTTATAGATGAAGTTTTAGAAGCTGATATTATAATTCCTTCATTAGACGCTGCGTCTCAGGAAGTTTTTGAAAAAATAAATCGACCAAATAAAGAGTTGTCTATAGAAAAGATAAAAAATGGGTTGATAAATTTGAGAAAGAAATATAAAGGGGAAATAGCCTTGGAAATATTTATGATTGATGGATTAAATAATACCAAAGCAGAATTAGATAATTTTAAGGAAGTTATCTTAAAAATAAAGCCTGACAAGATACAATTAAATAGTCTTGATAGGCCACCAGTTGAAGGTTGGGTCAAAAAAGCTCCTATTGAAAAATTAAAAGAAATAAAAAAGTATTTGGGATTTAATAATATAGAGATAATAACTAAATACAAAAGTAGGAGATTAATTACTTCTTATAATGAAAATGCAGAAGAATTAATTTTAAATATGCTGGAAAAAAGACCGTGTACTTTAAAAGATCTCTCAGAGATAACAGGGTTAAACCTAGCAGAGTTAAATAAATATTTAGATGTTTTGGAAAAGGAAAAAGTAATAACTTCAGAAATAGGAAACAGAGGAGTTTTTCTCAGAAAGGTTAGAAAAAAGTAGAAAAATATTGCAAAAAAGGAATTTATAAAATAAATCTAAAAAAATAGTTGACAAAACCTCTGAAATAGTATATAATAACGCCTGTCTATAAGAGGTATATCAATTAGCCGCCTTAGCTCAGATGGCCAGAGCAACTGACTTGTAATCAGTAGGTCGCCCGTTCGACTCGGGCAGGCGGCTCCAATTTGATACTTATGGATAAATAAAATAATGGTTAGGTTCCCGAGTGGTCAAAGGGAGCAGACTGTAAATCTGCCGGCAGTTGCCTTCGAAGGTTCAAATCCTTCCCTAACCACCATTTTAAACTGCAATCTTTTTTGGATTTGCAGATTTTTTTATTTTTTGAAAAGAACTTCTTAATTCATACATTTAAAACTATATAAGATCATAATGCCTAAAAAAAGAATATTTTTTTTGATCATCGCAGTAATGCGTGGGTTTAGTAAAAAAAACACATTGACAAAATTCAAATGATTAGATATAATGCGTTCTGTTATGATGTAGTTAAATTTAACTAAATATATCAATGATTTTGGTTAAAAATTAATTAAAGAACTAAAATTTGCTTTAATAAACAAGTTAAATTAGTCCTTATATAAAAAGAATAATGGTTAGATTCCCTAACCACCATTTTGAAATCTGCAATTTCTAGAATTGGCAGTTTTTTTATTTTTGACAATATTTAAATTTTAAAATGAATTTAAAGTTTAGTAAGATAAATAATACTAAAAACTAAAAAACAGGAGGGGTTAGAATGAGAAGACAATTAAAAAGATTTATAGGGTTTATTTTGGTAGGATCATTTTTAGTAATTTTGGGGGGATGTACTAATTTATTTACCGGGAAAGATTACCAAAGGAAAACCGACCAGGTTAAAGAAAAAGAAGTTGAAGAAACCAGGCCGGAAAGTGAGATAATTAGAGTAGGTTTTTTACTTAAGACAATGCAAGAAGAAAGATATGAAAAAGACAAAGAGTTTTTTATAAAAGCTGCTTATGCCTCAGGAGCTGATGAAGTTATTTTTGACTCTGCAGGCAATGATGAAGATGTTCAAAAAAGGAAATTTTTAGAAATGTTAGATCGTAATGCAGATGTGATAGTTTTACAACCTGTAAATACAAATACTGCTGGAGAAATGGTAGAAATTGCCCATGAAAGAGGGATAAAAGTTGTGGGGTATGATTCCATGTTGAGTAATGGTCCTTTAGATGTTCATGTTATGCAAGATAGTTGGAGTGTAGGAAGAATCCAAGGTGAAGCCATGGTAAATTGGATGAAAGATAAAAAAGGAGCAGTTAAAGGAAATGTAGCTTTGATCAAGGGGCAACCAGGGGATTCTAATGCAAAAGCAATGAGTTTAGGAGCTATAATAACGGTTAAAAGTAATCCAAATTTAAATTTGGTTGTAGATAAATACCATGAAGGATGGTCTCCAGAATTGGCTAAAGAAACAGCCTCTGAGGCATTAGATAAATATAATGGTAATATTGATGCATTTATTTGTAATAATAGCGGAATGGCAAAAGGTGTTATAGAAGCTCTTAAAGAAAGAGGTCTAGCAGATTCTGAACAAGTATTTGTAGCTGGATCAGATGCGGCTTTGGCAAATATACAATATGTTGCCCAGGGAATTCAGACAGTCGAGATATTTAAAAAAATAAGACCGCTGGCTGAAACGGCAGCTAAAACTGCTGTAAAATTAGCGGAAAACCCATTAAAAGATATTGAAGCGGTTGTTGAATATGATAAAATGATAAGTAATAATTACCAAGATGTTCCCACAATAGTTACACCAATTGTCAAAGTAACCAAAGATACAATCGATGAAACTGTAATTGCTGCAGGTTTTCACTCTAGAAACGATATATATAATTATTAATAAAAAATAATAACTAGAAAATAAATATTACGATACTTATAATTTGTAGCAAAAGTGTTCTTTTTTTTAAAAAAAGAACACTTTTTGCATTTTTTGCACTTAATAAACATCATGGTGAAAAAATAGGCGAAAAAAATAACCAATGTGGTAAAAAAATACTATTTTTTTCTTGACAAAGATCAAAAAATGGAGTATACTTTAGTTAGTTAAGGAGTTGTAAGTTTTGAACAACAACCCAGGATAACGAGAACAACAATGTGAGGTGGGATATGGATAACATAGTAAATGAAATGCAAAAATTTAATTTTTCAAAGACAGAAGCATTGGTTTACACTACTTTGATCAAATATTCTTCTTTGAATGGTTCTCAAATAGCTAAGCTTTTAAAAGTTTCTAGAGCGTCTGTTTACTCAGCGTTAGATAATTTATACAAAAGAGGGGTGGTTTTTTTATTACCAGATGATTCATCAAGTAATATGTATAGAGCAAAATCTCCCAAGGTATTATTCAAAAAGCTCAAAAAAGAATATGCTGAAAGTGCTGATAAACTCGAAAAAGAGTTTTCAAAATTTGGAGATGTAATGCCTCAAGAACAATATTGGAATATAAAAGGATATAATAACTTTGTTTTAAAAGTAAAAGAGTTATTATTTATGGCAGAAGAAGAGGTATATATTAGTTTAACTAACATTGAGCTCCAACAATTTAAAGAAGAAATAAAAGAACTCCAAAAAAGAGGAGTTAGAATTATTGTTTTTACTAAAGATAAATTAGATGTAGATAATGAATTTATAGAAAAATTTGAGATGAATATAAAGCCAAAAGATATGATGAAAAAAATGGTTTTAGTTATTGATGATAAAACTTCTTTGATAGCAAGTGGAATGATTAAAGGAGATTTTATTGGTACATTTACAGATAATCCATTTTTAGTAGAGATTGCAGCAGATTATATACATTATAAAATATATATGATAAAAATTTATAAGGAAAAAAATTTAGATCCATCAGTCTTTATGAAATTAGATACTTTGCAAGAGCGGAAAATTAAATTTTATAATAAAGCTTATAATGAAAAGTAGGAGGTGAATACGGCATTATATTTTTAAAGTTTACTGACGGCAATGGTAGCAATGGTAATAACAAAATAAGTACTAAAAAAAAACTAGGAGGTAGTATTATGAAAAAAAGAATTTTAGTAAGTTTAATGGTGTTGGTTATGGGATTAACAGCTCAAGCGGGGATATTTGATAACTTATTTGGTGGAGGAAAAGACAAAAAAGATGACGGGAAGATAAAAATTGGTTTTTTATTAAAGACAATGCAAGAAGAAAGATATCAAAAAGATAAAAAATACTTCATGGAAGCAGCTTATGCAGCAGGAGCAGATGAAGTGGTGTTTGATTCAGCAAATAATAAAGAGCAAACGCAACTTTCTAAATTTGAAACAATGTTAGCAAGAGGTGTAGATGTAATAGTTTTACAACCAGTAAACACTGGTACTGCTGGAAATATGGTTAAAATGGCCCATGATGAAGGGGTAAAAGTTGTAGGGTATGATTCAATGTTAGTTGATGGACCTTTAGATGTTCATGTTATGCAAGATAGCTGGGCTGTTGGGAAATTACAAGGTGAGGCAATGATTGATTGGTTGAAAGCCAAAAAAGGTAAAGTTGAAGGAAATGTTGCCTTAATAAAAGGTCAACCAGGAGATTCGAATGCAATAGCGATGAGTTCAGGAGCAAAAGAAATAATAGCGGATAATCCAGGATTAAAATTAGTTGTAGAGCAGTCACATGAAGGATGGTCTCCAGAAAAAGCAATGAAAACAGCAGAAAATGCACTTTCTAGATATGATAATAATATAGATGCATTTATTTGTAACAATAGTGGAATGGCAAGAGGAGTAATTGCTGCATTAAAAGGTGAAGAGTTAGCTGATATCAAAAAAGTATTTGTAGCTGGATCAGATGCTGCATTAACTAATATTAGATATGTGGCTCAAGGAATACAAGCTGTAGAGGTATTTAAAAAGATTAAACCTTTGGCAGAAAGAGCTGCTCAAACAGCAGTAAAGTTAGCTGAAAATCCTGATAAATCTGTAGAAGATGTAGTTGATTATGACAAAATGATCAATAATAACTTCCAAGATGTTCCAACAATAGTAACTCCAATAGTAAAAGTAACAAAAGATAATATAAAAGAAACAGTAATAGCTGCAGGGTTCCATACAGAAGAATCAATATACGGAGAATAAAGTAGACTGGTAAAAAGAGTAAGGGCCTGCAATTTTGCAGGCTCTTCAAAATAGATATATCAATGCAATTAGGAAAGAAGGTGTGTTTTTAAGTGGCAAAACCGATATTAGAGATGAAAAATATAATAAAGGATTTTCCCGGTGTTAGAGCTCTTGATCATGTTGATTTTAAAGCCTACCCCGGAGAAGTATTAGTTTTAGCAGGAGAAAATGGAGCTGGTAAATCTACATTAATGAAAGTTTTAAGTGGAGTTTGGCCTTATCCAACTTATGAAGGTGATATAATAGTACGTGGAGAATTAAAAAGATTTAAAAATACCAGAGAAGCAGAGAAAGAAGGAATAGCAATAATACACCAAGAGCTAAATTTAATACCTGAATTAAGTGTTGCAGAGAATCTCTTTTTAAGTAGGCAATTTACAAATAAATTTGGAGCAATTGATTGGGATAAATTAAATCAAGAGGCGCGAAAGGTGTTAGGTTTATTAAATATAGATGATATCGATGTAACACAAAAAATTAAAAAACTTACTGTTGGAAGACAGCAGATGGTAGAAATCGCTAAGGCCTTATCATTGGATGCAAAGGTTTTAGTTTTTGATGAACCTACATCAGCTTTAACAGAAAAAGAAGTTTCGGAGTTATTTAAAGTTATAAAAAAATTAAAAAAAGATAATGTTGCTATGATTTATATTTCCCACAAAATGGATGAATTTAAAGAAATAGGAGATAAAATTGCGGTATTGAGAGATGGAAAAACAATAGGTGAAATAACTTCAATAGAAGATGTTACTTTAGATAGCATTATAACAAGAATGGTTGGAAGAGATATTAGTGATATGTTCCCTAAAAAGAAAGCTGAAATAGGTAAAAAAGTGTTGGAAGTTAAAAACTTCAATGTTGATCACCCTTTTTTGGCAGGAGAGAAAATGGTTGAAGAAGTAAACTTTGATGTAAAGGCCGGAGAAGTATTTGGTATATCAGGATTAATGGGAGCTGGAAGAACTGAACTAGTAACAGGGATCTTTGGCGCTTTTCCAAATGATGTAGCAGGTGAAATTTATTTAAATGGAAAAAAATTAAATATAAGAAGACCGGAAGATGCAATAAAAGAGGGAATGGGACTGATCACAGAAGATCGAAAAGAGTTAGGGTTATTTTTGAATCAAAGTTTAGTTTTCAATACGACTACAACTTCACAAGTATTAGATGAAACTTCTAATAAATTTGGAGTTTTAGATGAATTAGAAGGAAGAGAAATAACAGAAAATTATGTTAGAGAATTAAATACTAAAACACCGAGTATAGATGTAAATTTAAAAACTTTAAGTGGTGGGAATCAACAAAAAGTAATAATTGGAAAGTGGTTAGCAACTAAACCAAAAGTTTTAATATTGGATGAACCAACTAGAGGTATTGATGTAGGAGCTAAAACAGAGATTTATAGATTAATAAATAAACTTGCAGCTCAAGGAGTGGCAATTATAATGATATCTTCTGAATTGCCGGAAATAATGGGGATGAGTGATACTATAGCAGTTATGTGTGAAGGTAAAATGGTGGCTCAAATGGATAGAGAAGAAGCGACAAAGGAAAAGGTAATAGCTTATGCAACTGGTAATTTTGGAAAGGAGAATAATTAAATGAAAAAAATTTTAAAAAATAATGCAACATTAATAGCTTTAATTGGAATCGCTGTATTACTGACTTTTTTAAGTGGGGGAGATTTCCTTACTCCTAGAAACTTAACAAATGTATTTAGACAAGTTACGATAATAGGTGTAATTGCTGTAGGAATGACAATGGTAATTCTTTTAGGAGGAATTGATTTATCAGTAGGTTCTGTCGTGGGTTTATCAGCAGTTGTGGTAACCATGTTAATGGAAAAAGGTATTCCAGTTTGGTTAGCTGTGGTATTAACTATATTAATAACTGGTGTTGCAATAGGAGCATGGAATGGGTTTTGGATTGCACATTATAAGATTCCTGCTTTTATAATAACTTTAGGTATGATGACCATTGCTAGAGGATTAGCATTGACATTATCAGGAGGAAGTTCAATTCCAGTTAGAAATAATTTATTTCCTAAAATTGGTGGAGAATATATATCGACGAATATATCTGGTATTGTCATATTAGCTTTGCTGGGGTTTGTTATTTATATGACTTTTGCGAAAATAAAAAAACAAAAACAATATGGTTTGGAAATAAACAAAGGGAAATTATTTGGAGGATTAATAGCTAAAATAGTTGGAGTTTTATTTCTGTTCTGGGTGTTTATAGCTTATAAGGGAATTCCAGTTCCAGTTGCTATATTTGCTGTTTTAGTTCTTTTAGGAGTATTTATTCTTAGAAAAACAAAATTTGGTAGAAATATATATGCCACTGGAGGAAATGAAGAAGCAGCAAGATTATCAGGGATAAATATATTTAAAATAAATATGTATGTATTTATGGCTGTAACTACATTATCTTCTATATCTGGTATAATATTAGCATCTAGATTAAATGGAGCTTCTCCAAACTTAGGAAATATGTTTGAATTAGATACAATTGCTGCTGTTGTTATTGGTGGTACTAGTTTAAGTGGTGGTTCTGGGACAATAACAGGATCAATAATAGGTGCATTTATAATTGGGATAATAAATAACGGAATGAGTTTAATGGGAGTTCCTAGTTTTTATCAGTTAATTGTAAAGGGTGCTATAATTATAATAGCAGTTTGGTTTGACGTATTAAATAAGAAGAAAAAAGCATAAATAAAAAGTAAAATATAATAAAAACTACAAAAATAACTAGGAAGATTCTTTCTAGTTATTTTTGTAGTTTTTGATGGAAAATAATTTTAGGAACTAAGAACTTTAAAGTAGTAAAAATAAAAATTAATATTGTGGAAAGGATATAAATATGTTATAATAATCATGTAATAGTGTTGATAATTTGCTCAAAATAAGATAAAAAAGAATTTTTAGATATAATTTAGGAGGGTAGATGTCAAGATTAAAAAATTATAATGAATATCAAATAAAACTTATGAAAGATTCAAAACTATCTAAGAAAGAATGGATAGAAAAATACGGAGAAAAATTTAATGAAATTTCCAAAAAAGTTGATAACTTAAATAAGATAAAGCTAGAAGATATAATTTATAATAGAAGTGAATATAATTAAACTAAAAAAGAGGAAAACATGAGAATAATAATAGATGCCGATGGATGTCCTAAAAATGTCCGAGAAATTTGCGAAGATATTTCAAAAAATTACAAATTAGATCTTATAATGGTAGTCGATGTAAATCATGAATTAGAGGCTGAAAATGCGAAAGTTATAACAGTGGACCAGGGAAATGATTCGGTTGATTTTAAAATAAAAAATATAACTCAAAAAGAGGATATAGTTATAACTCAAGATTATGGATTAGCTTCAATTGTTATAAAAAATAGTCATGCCGTATTAAACCCCAAAGGATTTAAATATACTAAAATTAATATTGAATCGTTGATGTTTCAGCGGTATATAAACAGAAAAGCAAGAGAAGCCGGAAATAAAATTTCAGGTCCCAAAAAAAGAAAAAATTCAGATGATTTAAAATTCAGGGAATTATTATTAAATGAAATAAATTAA
>JBNJFI010000049.1:0-15300 GCA_051746725.1 Fusobacteriota bacterium | reverse complement strand
CTATGATGAATGGAAAAAGAGTGATGGATATTATGTAAGAAAAGAAGAAGAGAAAAAGATATATAGTGCTAAGGATAGTAGAATATTTTATTTATACAGTGAAGATAAAGTAAACGCTGAAGATAATCCGAAATATCCTGAATTAAGAGATTGGGAATTCTTATGTGCGTATGATCATGCCAAAATAAGAGAAGAAGCAGGGAATATAGTAGGCAAAAAAGATAGTGGATTTCAGGCAAGTGCTTTTAAAAAGGGAAATGAGATAATAATAGCATTTAGAGGTTCAGACGATTTATTGAAAATGCGGCATTTAAAGAGTGACTGGATAAGAACAAACTTGAATTTAGGTTTTAATAATTATGCAGAGCAGTTAATATGTACAGCTTGGTTTTATAATAAAGTAAAAGAAATGGAGCCAAAAGGAAGAATTCATCTCACAGGACATAGTTTAGGTGGGGCTTTAGCACAATTTGCTTTTATATATTCCGGGGGAAAGCATAAGACTAAGACTTGGAATGGATTAGGAATTGGAAGCAAGGATAAAAATATTCTGATTTTTTCTGATGTTGAAATCAGTGTGATATATTTAAAAAAGGTATTAGAAGAGTTGGAATATATAGAAGGGGATTCCTGGACTTCTCAGTGTAGAAATCCAGATATAGATAGAATATTAGAAAAATATAATGATGAATATACTGTTTTAGGAAACAACCCCAAAGTAATGACAAATAATATGGCAAAGGCTTTATCTACTGAAGACTTAGACTTAATAAAGGAAGAGTTGAGATACAAATTAAAGCTAATGTATAAATTTGAAATGCAATATGACAGAGGAGAAGGAAACAGTAATTTAGAAAATATATATTTTAGTAATGATTTGACTCCTAATTTGCAAAAAAGAACTGGAACTATAATTGAAGCTGATCATTTAGTAGGGCTAAAAGAAGATGAAGGGGGAAGTGGAGTTTTTAGAAAAGTAGCAACCTTTGGAAATAGTTTTGCCAGATATCATCCAATACCTAACTTTTTGCCATTTATGGATAAACATGGTAATTTAAGAAACGGAACTTTGGATACTCGATATGTAGGGAATGCAGTAAAAACTCTGATATTAAGTAATGAAGATCTAAAAGAAGCAGCTAAAAATGAGTTAAAGACAGGTGAAAAAGGGATAGAATATCCAACAGTATTGAAGGAAAACCCTGGATATGGTTATGGATCTAAGGAGAATTTAACAATTGAAAGTGATAGCTCTTTAATTGAATTTTCAATAGAAGATATGTTGTTTTCTGATTTGCTAAAACAAAATGTAGATAAATATGAAAATAATTGGTATAGATTTGAAGGGGAAAATGTTCTTATTGGAAGATTTACTAATTATGATGTTATAGGAGGAGTTATAGGGGGACCACCTTTTGATGAGATAAAAATAGAAGAAAGCGGAGAAGGAAAAACAAAGAAAAAAGTATTAGAAGCTGGGAATATGAAAAAAGAAAATAATTTAGAAAATAAAGAAAACGGAGAACAAGATATTTATTTTGGAAAGGCAAAAATAAAACTTGTAGGGGATTATATAGGTAAAAATATTCAAGAAAATTCAGATGGGTTTTATAAAGATGATAAGGAGAATATATTTTGGAAAGACAATAGAAAAAAAGAACTTCATATAAGTTATTTAGATGAAAACCAGAATAGACAATTGCTTCAACTTGGTGGGTTTAAAGAAGGGAATTATGGGATATGGCTAGAACAGACTCCACCATATCATATAGAAGATGGAAAAATTGTAGGAAAATATGAAAAAAGATCCGTGGAGATAGGAAAAGTAAAGGGAGAGAGTGAAAATGGATTTCTAGATAGTGAAGAAAGAATAAAAGATGACTTTTTATGGATAATGGCAGATGAAAAGATAAAACTACCAGAGGAACCAGTTGAAGAGAAGGAGCTAGAAGAGGAAGAGGAGATAAAAGAAGAGTCTGCAGCAGCTGGTGTAAAAAAGAAAGAAAATAAGGAAAAAGAGCGAGAAAGTATATTAGTATCTGGTGCAAAATCAGCTTCTGATATTACAGGTAGTAATTTATATGTTTGTATGGGTGCAAAGATGAAGTGTAATTTTGGTAATCAACAGTCTACTTTAAATATAGTAGCCCCTCATAATATAATGATAGATAAAAAGTTAATGGCTACAATGATGGACTATAAACCAATGGTAAATATATTGCCATTTGGACAGTGCAAGAGTATGGCTAACCCAACTGTAGCAGCTGCAACAGCAGCAAACTATGGTAGATTGCAACCAATGCCATGTATGCCAAACATTGTGGCTCCTTGGGTGAATGCCAAGATGACTACTTTAGTTGCGGGAAATCCTGCATTATTAAAAAAATCTAAATTAACATGCGCATATGCAGGGATGATAAAAATAACAGACCCAGGACAAGATTTTGTAAAGGCGTAAAAATAAAAAAAGAAAAAAGTTATTGGAGGAAATATGAAATCGTATAAAATTAGAAGTACTTCACGGGGATATAAAAAGAAGAAATTCAGTAAACAGGAACTTTTAGACATGTCAGAGTATGAATTAAAAAAGATATGTATAGAACACAAAATAATCAAGGCATATCAAAAATCACATGGAAAAGATAAATTAATAGATATAATATTAAAGTACAGAGGAGAAAACAAGAACCTATTAATTGATAATCATGTAATGGGAGGTATAGAAAGAGTACAGGAAATATTCACTGAAAATATTAAAACAGAATTACCTGGTAGCGAAAATATAAAAATACCTGCTAAATTAACAATATATAAGGAGTTAGGTATAAGTAAAGAAGATATGTATCAAGTTACTATAAAAAATGATATAGCAGAAGGGAATGCACTGTTAATAAATAATGGAATATATCTTTGCGGAATATTTAATTTAATTAAAGATAGATATAAAAAAAATGTATATTATCTAAAGGGAGAAGCTAAAAATCTTAGACTAGATTTTTTAGCCAATAATAATTATAGTTTATACTTTTTTGACAAAGCAGAATCAGAATATATTTACAAAAATTATTATTCCAAAAAAGAGTTGCCATCTATGAATTTAAATTATTATAAAGTAGAGATAATAGATTTTGAAGTTAGAGAACTGGAAGATACCAATACAGTTTTAGGAATTGATTTTGGGACTTCAAATACCAGTGCAGGAGCTTTTTTGAATAAAAATTATGTATCAGAAATATCCCATAATGATATTTTAAATGAGCAGATTAAGTTAAATGACATAAATTTTACTAAATTTTTTGATAAGACTTCTGAAACAGGAAAATGGATTGAAATATTACCAACTATAGTTTATGTAAAAAGCTGTAAAGAGGGTGAAGAGGTCAAATATCTATTTGGATATGATGCCAAGCATAGAATGATAAGGAATGATTATTCTGGAAGGGCTAGTATTTTTCAGAACATAAAAAGATGGATAAATAATTACAATGAAGATATAGATATATATGATGAAGGTGGGAATTTAAGAGTAGTAAAAAAGAGAGATATTATAAAAAAATATATTGAACATGTAATTGAAGTCTCTGAAAGACAATTTAAATGTAGATTTCATAAATTACATATATCAAGTCCGGTGAAATTAAAAAAACAATATCTAATGATGTTTCAAGATATATTGTCTGAATATGAAATAGAAAAAGAAGAAGCTCTAGATGAGGGAATGGCAGTTTTATATAATACTTTAGAAAAACAGATTCAAAAGAGAAGTTTTAGAAATGGAAAAGAGTATAAAGCGTTAGTTATAGATTGTGGAGGAGGAACTACTGACCTTTCTTCTTGTTCCTTTAGTATAGAAAAAGGCAAAGTAGCTTATAAGATAAATATAAATACTACTTTTGAAAATGGAGAGACTAATTTTGGAGGAAATAATTTAACTTTTAGGATACTGCAATTTATGAAGATAGTTTTAGCTCACTATTATAAACACGATGAAGTTTTGGATATAGATCAACTTTTATCTGTATCAAGTGGAGATATATTTAGAAATGTAGACGAATTTGGAACAGATGAGATTTATAAAAAGTTAGATGAAAAATATGAAGAGGCAGAAGTTATAATACCAACTAAATATAGCAGATATGAAAATAGATCTGGAGAAGAATATCAAAAAGTAAAGAATAATTATTATTTTTTATGGGAGATAGCAGAGAATATGAAAAAAGATTTTTTTAAGAAAACAAATATATTGAGAAATAAATTTGACTCTCGTTTGACTGAGGATAGAGATAGTGATCTGCAAATTACATTATTAAAAAAATGGACTTTATCAGTAATGAAAGATAATCAATTAGTAGATGTTAACAGATTTCCAAATGTCGTATTTAATATAACTGAAATAAATAAATTAATAAGAGCAGATATATATGCAATAGTCAAAAAGTTTTTAGAAAAGTTTTATGAATCCCGAGAGTTAATGGAATACTCCATAATAAAATTAACCGGGCAATCATGTAAGATAAATATATTTAAAGAGGCATTAAAGGAGTTTGTTCCAGGAAGAAGTATAGAATTTAAACATAGAAAAGCTGGAGATGAAAATTATTTGGATTTAAAGCTTTCATGTTTAAAGGGAGTTATACAGTATATAAATGCAAAAAAACATGGGAATATAGTTGTAAATATAGAAAATAATATACCTATAGTACCTTATTCAATTAGTAGTTATACTTTTACAGATAAAGAGAAGATATTGATTGAAACAGATGAGAAGATAAGTTCGGCAAATGGATATATATCTAAACCCATTACAGTAGAAGAGGTGAAATTTTATTTAAAAAACAGTGAAGGGGACCTCAAAAAAGAGTATATATATGAAAATAATACTAATAACAGAAAAAGTGTTACAGTAGAAGAGGTAATGGAGAAATATAAAGGCAAGATACCTCAAAAGGAAACAGATAAAATAGGGAATAAGGAAGTCAAATTTTTTGTGTTTACAGATTCTAGCAGGTGGGGATTTTATATTTTGCCTATATCTAGAGAAGATGAACAACTATATGTTGGGCAGGAAAAATATTTTCCATTTGAAGAGGAGTTATCAGATCTTAACTTCTTCGATGGAAGTAAATAAATTTCTAATAATATTTTATAAATAGATATCAATGTACAAGGGGGTGAAAATATTGGAAAACAGAGTTCCTAAATTTGAAAAAGGCTCTATATTAAAAAAAGGGATGCTAGAAGCTTTACGAGATTATCCTAAAAACTTTATAGATATCTTTTTTGAAGAGTATTCAGATGGAATATTAGAAGGATGTAAAATATCAGTAAATGAAAGTTATATAGTAATAAATAAGGGAATAATAAAACTCGATGGATGTATATATATATTAGATGATAAGACAGAAATAGATTATCCAGAATCGAATGTAGAGGTTGTAATTAAAATATCGATTTTAGAAGAAGAAAATAGAGATTATGATATAAAAAAACTAAATATAACCTCAGATGAGAATAAAGATTTATTAAAAAATGAGTTGGAGTTAGGTAGATTTAAATTGAGAAAGGGAGCAGATTTAAGAACAACTTACAGTGACTTTTTTGATTTTAAAACAGAATACAATACTCTTAATATTATAAATTGTAAATACTCTTCAACTGGAGGTACAAGTATATCTCCTAAAATATTAAGAGAGTTTGGTAAAAAGGCCTTGGAGATAAATACCATGTCTCCTATAGATATAATATTTGCATATAAAACTTTAGAATCAGGAACAGTTAATAGAGAAATAATAAAAAGTTATATTTCAAAAAAGTTAAGTATAAAAAATAAAGAGTTTACAAATTTACAGATGTATAATTATTTAAAAGATATTTTAATGGAATTTGATGAGAATGGTGATAATGAAGTACAAAAAACAGAATCCCATTCATATGGAAGAATAATAGTAGATTGAGAGGAGAGTTATGAAAAATTTTTATAATATTTTAAATGTAACTGCAGAGGCTACATTCAAAGAGATAAAAAAGAGTTATCGTAAATTGGCAATGAAGTATCATCCAGATAAAAATCCAGGAAACCAGGTTGCTGAGGAAAAATTTAAAGAGATATCAGAAGCTTATAAAATACTAGGATCTGAAAAGAGTCGAACTGAATATGATAGAGATTTAAAAAGAGGAGGAGATGGTAGATTTCGAGGGCAAAAAAGTAGAGGAAGCAACAGTCAAAAAAACTATAGAGATCAGGGGTTTGACATTAATGACTTTGAAGATAATTTTAAAGACTTTTTTGGATTTGATCCCAAAACAAAACAAAAAATAAATAAAAATGAAAAAGCTGCCAAACCAACGAAAGACAACAAGATGTTTAATCAGTTTTTTAATTTTAATAAGTAGGAGGTTAAAATGTTAGATTTTTTAAATATACCAAAACAGATGAAAAAGTTATATATAAAGAGAAAGTTATCAAAACATAAAAATAATCCACAAAAAAAAGATAAAAAGAAAATAATGTTAAAAATAATAAACATATTAATAATAACAATTATGTTATTAGGAGTAGGATATTTAGGTTATATTTATAGAGAGAAAAATCTATTATATGTCATAATAGGATTTTCACTTATAGGCACAATAATTTTAATTAGAGTGCTTTCAAACAAAAAAGAAAAAAAGGATAATTATCAAGAGATAACGGAGCTTATCTTAAAAGGAGAAGATGGAGATAACATAAGAAGTTGGGATTTGAAAAATAAAGTTTCACTTTTAATAGGAAAAAAAACAAAGGGAAATGATATCGATATAGATTTAGGTAAGGCAACTTATGCCACTCTTATAAGTAGAGAGCATGGAGTTTTAAATCGTGCGAATAATTCTTGGTACTTTGAAGATATAGGTTCTTCAAATGGAAGTGGGATAAAAAAGAATAAAACCGCAAAAAAGGTAAAAATAAAACCAGGTCAACCATGTAAATTAGAATCTCAAGATATAATATATATAGCAAACACAAAATTATTATTAAAATAAAATGGAGGTAAATAAAAATGAAAATGAAAAAATGTGACAATGGACATTTATATAATTCGAGCAAACATGAGGATTGTCCTTACTGTGATGAAAAAGCGATAGAAAAACCAAAAAAGAAAAATAAGAAGGGAAGTTCAAATAGTAAATCAAATACCATGTCAAACACCAGCGATGAGGTAGGAAAAACAATGGCGTATTGGTCAGGAGAGTATGGAATAGATCCTGTAGTTGGATGGATAGTATGTATAGAAGGATCAGAAAGAGGAAAAGACTATAAAATAAGATCTGAAAAGAATTTTATAGGTAGATCTGAAGATATGCATATAACTATTACAGGGGATAAAAAAATATCTAGAAGAAATCATGCTGTTATAAGTTATAACCCTAAGGAGAGAAATTTTATGATCATACCTGGAGGTGGAACTGGAATAATATATCTAGATGAAGAAGCAGTATATGGTCCTATGGAGTTATCTGCATACAAGGTAATAGAAATGGGAGATAGTAAATTTATATTTATTCCTTTCTGTGGTCAGCACTTTGAATGGGAAAATTAAAAAGGAGATGATATTTTGAATATAGTTATAATCTGTTTTCTAACAGTTGGTATACTATTTTTAATAAAACAATCTTTAATAAAGGAAAAAAGATTTATAAAAAAACGAGAAAACCTAGAGATTGGGAAAAAACAATATATAGGAAGCAGAAAAAACCAAGAAGATTCACTTAGTATTATAAAAAATGAAAATGGAAGATTAGCAATAGTAGCCGATGGAATGGGCGGATATAACAGAGGAGAAAAAGCAAGCAACATGGCAGTAAAGACTTTTATGGAAGAGTTTACTAAAAAATATCATATGGATTCTATAATTAAGTTTTTAATAAATAGTGCATATATAGCAAATCAAAAAATATTAGAATTTGCAAATGGAGAACAATTAGGGACTACTTTAGTGACTACATTTATAAAAGATGATCGTTTATATTGGGCCTCGGTTGGAGACAGCCAGATATATTTATATAGAGATGAGGAACTAAAGAAGCTAAATGTGACTCATACATATGAAAGAAAATTAAAAAAAGATTATAGGGCAAAAAAGATTAGCCGGAAGGATTATATATCGCATCCACAAAAAGATAGATTAACTAGTTATCTAGGTTATGAAGATTTTCATGAAATAGATTATAATAAAGTTCCCATTGAATTAAAAAAAAATGATAAGATAGTGTTATGTAGTGATGGAGTATCAGATGCTATAAACCACTCAGAGTTAGAAAACATTTTAAATAAAAGAGAAACCCCTGAAAATCTAGTGGATGAAATATTAAAAAGGATAGAAGACAAAAATAGAACAAATCAAGATAATGCAAGTATAATCATTTTTGAAAAAAAGTAGGAGGAAAAAAATGAGGAAAGATAATAGTGATTTAGTAACAAATTATACTTCAGAAGCTGGAACATATAAAAAAAATAGAGATTATTTTGCATATGTTGAATTAGATAAATATGCATGCTGGGTTTTAGCAGATGGAATAGATTCAGCCGAAGATAACTTAAGTGCCGAGTTGGCTGTGGGAAGTGTAATAAAGGATTTTACTGAAAAACCAGAGATGAAAAAGAGAAGTGTGAAAAAATATATTAAAAATGCTAATAAATTGCTTCTATATGAAAGTAGAGAGGTTAAATTAACAGCTTCTATAACTATAGTAGTAAGTAATTATTCAACTGCTATATATGGAAGTACAGGAAATACAAGATTATACCATTTTAGAAAGGACAAAATAAATAAAAAATCAAAAGATTTTAGTATAGCTTATATGATGTCTGAAGTAGGAGAAATAACAGAAAATAGTATAAATAGACATGTTGAAAGGAATAATCTTACTGAATATTTAGGTCAAAAAAGTTCTATAAAATATGATATAGGAAAAATAAAATTAAAGGACAATGATGTTCTAACGTTATGTAGTGCAGGGTTTTGGGAAAATATATCTAACAGAGATTTAGAAGATGCTTTAAAAGAAGCGGAAGGTGTAGAAGAATACATAGAAACAATGGAAAATGTAGTATTAGAAGAAGCTAATAAAGATTTAGATAATTATACAATTTCAAGTATATTTATAAATAAAGTTTTTAAAGAAAAAGTAAAAGCAAAAAAGGGAACGATTAAAAAGATAGCAACTTTTTTAATACCTATTTTAATATTGACTGGAGGTTATGCATTTTATACAAAATATAAAAATGCACAAGTAAAACAGATTGCTAAGATGCAAGCCAAAAAAGCAGCAAAGTTAAAACAACAAAAGGAATTAAAGAAAAAATTAGAAGAGAAGAAAAAGAAAGAGGAAAAGAAAAAAAGTGAAAATAAAGCATATGAAAAAGGAATGATATCAAAAGAAAAAGGCGATATATTTTTTGAAAACCAAAAATATATAAAAGCAAAAGAAGAATATGGAAATAGCCTAGAAGCATTTAAAAAATTAAACGAAAAAGATAAAATAGAATCGATAACTAGTAAAATAGAAACAATAGATATAATCTTAACTGGAAAAAATAATGAAGAAACCGGAGATGAGAATTTTAAAAACAAACAATATCAAGTAGCTTTAGATGAATATAAAAAGGCAAAAATTTTATATACAGATATAAAAACATATAGATTACAAGAAATAAATACAAAAATTAAAAAAAGCAATAATATATTATTAGGTATATCTAAAGAGAATGCCGGAGATCAATATTTACAAAATGAAAGATATAAAAATTCTTATGAATCTTATAAAAAAGCTAAAGACTTTTATAATGAAGTAGAATCATATCAATTAGAAAACATAACTGTAAAAATTTCTAAATTAGAAGATATATTATCAGGAATTGAAAAAGAAAAGGAAGGTAACATATATATAGAAAGTTCAAATTATTCTATGGCTATAGATAAATATAATCAAGCTTATATATTATACGAAAAGCATGATAATATAAGGATAGAAAACCTTAAGTTAAAACTTCAAGAAGTTAGGAATTTAAAAAATGCCAAAGAGTTAGAAAAAGATGCTGCCTATCAAGAAGAAAGGCAAAACTACTCGGAGTCTATAACTTTATATGAACAGGCAGGAGAGAAATATAGTGAAGGTAACAGTGATCTTAAATATACAGAGATGATAAATAAGGTAACATATATAAAAAAACTTCAAGAAGCCTTAGCTTTTGAAAAAGAGGGACAAAATGCTTATAATCAAGGATTATTTACAATTACTAAAGAAAAATATGGAGAAGCTTTAAAAATCTATAAAAATTTAGAATTGACCCAAAAAAGTATAGATCTAAAAGAAAAACAAGATATGGTTCAATTAGAAATTAATTTACAAAATGATATTTCTAAAATAAAAGAATTGGAAGCAGAAGCTTTGAATTTGTTTAAATTAGAAGAGTATAATGACTCCAAAGAAAAATATGAATTAGCAAAGGAAAAATATTTGGAATTAGATTTGACAAGACATGTTTCGGAAGTTGAAGATTCTTTAAAAAAAGTTAGGAAAGCAATAGCAATGGAAAAAGCCCTTAATTATGAAGAAATAGGGGATCTAGATGCAGAAGAAAAAGAATATGAAAAAGCTTTGAAAAGCTATAATTTAGCAAAGAATATATACTCAGAGATAAAAAGTGAAAAGAAATTGATATCAATAAGGAAAAAAATAAGTAAAACAAAAGATAAAAAAGATAAATTTTTATTTATATTTTAAGGAGAAATATTTATGGAAAACAAAATGGATTACATTCATTTACCATTGGGCACTAAGTTAAATGGAAAATATAAAATAGAGAAGATAATTGCAGAAAGAAGTAATTTTGGAATAGTTTATTTGGCGAATAAAACAGAAGAGAACAAAAAGGTGGTTATAAAGGAATTTTTTCCAAAAAAGTTAGCTTTAAGAGATTTAGATGGGAAAAATTTGATATATAAAAGTAAAATTTATATGGAGAAATTTAGAAACGACAGAAAAGACTTTATTGAAGAAGCTGAAATAATGGAAGAGTGTAAGGGAGAAAACATAGTGAAAATAAAAGAATATTTTAAAGCGAATAATACAATATATATAGTAATGGAATATTGTAAAGGAAAAACTTTAGATAACTATGTAAAAGAAAAAAATCTCTCAATAAAATCTTTTATAAAAACAATATACTTGCCATTAGTTAAGTCTATTCATAAAATCCACAAAAAAGGTTATCTACATAGAGATATAAAACCTACAAATGTTATAATATTAGAAACAGGGGAGCCAATTCTTATAGATTTTGGTTCCGCTGTTTCTATAAGAAAAGAGAGTAAGAAAAAGATAAGAGTTTCTCCAGGATTTTCTCCTATTGAATTTTATTCAGAGAGTACAAAACAGGGAAGATATTCTGATATTTATAGTATGGCAGCTATATTATATTATTTCTTGACTAAGAAAACACCGCGGGAAGCAAGAAAGCGTATTTTTAATGAAAGTTTGAAGTCGACAAAAGAGTATAATGAGGTTATACCAAAAAAGATAGATGAGATGATTTTGAGAAATTTAAGTTTGGATTCAAAAAAGAGGGATAAGAGTGCTAGACATTTTAAATTCAAATTAATGAAAGAATATTACAAGAGTAGATTTTTTAATAAGATATTGGGGAGAGCCTAGGAATATAGTCTATACTTATGATATAATTAAATATCATAAGTATAGATTTTCATGCTATTATGGAAAAGAAACGGAAGACCTCTAGAGGTCAATTATGCATTGGATATTTTGAGAGAAATTTATATATTATGATATCTGTATTTAGGTTTTAAGAAAAACTAAAGCATAGCAAACAAAAAAGGAGAGTGTTGGAATGAAGGAAAAAGAGGTAAATAAGTTAATACTATCAACAATTGCATTAGTATTTATCTATATCTTATACCAAATAGGAATAATGCTATTTGGTCATGATGCAGAAAAGGCTAGAGTTAAGATTAAGGAACACTTAAAAAACAAGTATGGAGAGGAGTTTGTAGTAGACAGAGTTGGAACCAGGAGTTCTCAAGGAGAAGAGTTTTACCAAGCAAGAATATATCCAGAGTCGATAATTGGGACAAAAAAGGAGGGGGATAAGTATTATTATAAAAGAGCAAGTATTGAAAAACTTCCATTTGGAAAATTAAGTGGTGTAGCTGATACATATAGTGAAGTAAAAATGAATCAAGAAGCAGAAAATTATATTTTACCTAAAGCAAAAGAGATATTTGGAAATAGAGTAAGGTTAAAATCTGATGTAGAGTATCGTCGATGGAGAGGAGAAGATTTTTATGTAAGATATATAGTTTCGGATTTTCAAAAAAGATTACAAGAAATAAGGGATATGCCTAAAAAGAGAAGGATAGAGTTGGAGTTATATGTATATATTTTTGATAGAATAGATGATGATAAAGAAAAAGAGAAAAGAAGGGAGGAAATATTTGAGTTTATACAGTATCTCAAAAAAGAGAAGCTGTTTGAATATCTAGAAATGGGGGTAATATTTATAGATGAAAGAGTTTTGGCTCCAAGTTATGATAAATATAGTAGGAAGGTGTATTTAAGTGATAAGGTGGCAAAAAAGGTAGAGGAAGAGACAGTTTATTTACCACCTATGGAGTTGAGGGAGGAGATGTCAGAAGTATTAGGAAAAGAGTTAGAAGATATGTCAGAAGATGAGATGATTAGGAGTATGAAGGGGATTCAAAAAAGTGATTTGACGTATAAGGGAATACGAAAATATAATAGTCAATATTTACAAAGAACATATTCAATAGGGATTTTAAAAGAAAATTATAATACAGCTTATAGAAAGGATAAAAAAAATAATATTTTAGATTACTACGAATATGATAAAATATCAAAGATAGAATTATTAAAGTCGTTAGAATATATTTATAAAAATTAAAGGGGATGATAAAATGGAAAAAGAAATAAAACACAAGGAATTACTGACATTTAGTAACTTAACAAATTTAGAGTGGCAATTTGTAAATTTAGATAAACAGGATACAACTCAACAAGATAAGAAAACAAATTCTAAACTAGGAAATATAAGTTCAAAATCTATAATCCTAAAAGATCTACTGGACCCAGAAAGCTTTATAAGAGAGGAAACCAATCCAGAAACTGGAGAAACAAAAGAGAAATATGTATATATGGACCATCTAACTGATGATGATATAATAAGGATAGATGATAGATTTAGTGGCTTACAGAAGATGAGAAGAGCAGCAGGTATAGCAATGGAATATTTAGAGCATTCGCAGACTGGTAAAGATAAAGATGAAAGAATGACAACAGAGGGTTCTTTTTTGAATGACAGGGAAGTAATTTACGGAGCGGATAACTATAAGGTAGTAGCGGACTATCTGGATTATCTATATTCAAAGCAACCAGAGAAATTAAAAGAATTAAGCCAAGAAATTAGTACTACAAAAGGATCTGCTATTAAACTAAATGTAGATTCCGAAAAACCATATCCAACTAGAGAAGAGTTAGATGATATGGAAGACACTGTTCAAACAGTAAAAACAATTACTACTTTGGTAAAGGTAGGTACAACTATAGTTTTTCCTGCTACTATTAGAGTAATGCATTCAAGTTCTGTTTTAGATTTTCGAAAGGCTTTTTCTCTAGAAAACAAAATGGATATAATAGCTAAGGCAACCAAGTCAATATTAAATAATTCTGTTGAGTTTTTAGAAATAGATTTAAACGATATATCTAAGCTGACAAATAGCAAAGGGTTAAAACTGTTAGGAAATCAAGGTATGCAACGGGGAATGGATAAATATCTTAAATCAAAGGAAAAAGAGTTGGAGCATATAAACGAACAAGATATTGAAAACTTAGAAAATTTAAAAGGATTAGAAGACAATCCTGAGATTCAGTTATCAAAAAAATTAGATATGAGTGATACAGGATTTAGAGTATTAGTTTTAAAGAATGAAAAAACGAAAGAGATTGTGATATCTTTTAAAAGTGAAGAGTTAGACAGTGAGGGGAAAGAAAAGAATAAAGAGATTCTTCCTAAAGAGAGAGATATGATACTATTGGTATATGATAAGATATTGAGAGATGGTAATTATAAGGGATATGAAATTAAACTTACTGGTATCAATTGTGGAGCAGATCTTAGTTTTTTAAGTAGTGTAATTTATGAAGATAGTTCGACTCTATTTTATACTAAAAAACCTTCAGCAGCTGGATATTTATCTTTTGATAAAGATGATATAGATCCAGATTATGATACTGGTATTGAGATAGTACAGAAAAATTGTGAAGATATTTTAACCAAAGACCTATGGAAACTAATCCCTTATATAGTTGCAGGTTCTTCAGTTTGGGTACCTATTCTAGCTATATTAGGATTAGGAATCAAATCTATTATACAAGAGATGTTTAAGGATTTTAAAGTAGATAGAATATATGAAAGATTAATGGAATGGGGATATTTAACCGACGAAGATGAAATTAGAAAAGAACCAATATAAGGAATAGAGAATAGTTGGAAGAGTTATAATTAAAGTTTAAATGGAGATATTTATGATATCTGTATTTAGATTTTAATTAAAATCTAAAGCATGGCAAACAAAAAAGGAGAGTGTGTAAATGAAGGAAAAAGAGGTAAATAAGTTAATATTATCAACAATTGCATTAGTATTTATCTATATCTTATACCAAATAGGAATAATGCTATTTGGTCATGATGCAGAAAAGGCTAGAGTTAAGATTAAGGAACACTTAAAAAACAAGTATGGAGAGGAGTTTGTAGTAGACAGAGTTGGAACCAGGAGTTCTCAAGGAGAAGAGTTTTACCAAGCAAGAATATATCCAGAGTCGATAATTGGGACAAAAAAGGAGGGGGATAAGTATTATTATAAAAGAGCAAGTATTGAAAAACTTCCATTTGGAAAATTAAGTGGTGTAGCTGATACATATAGTGAAGTAAAAATGAATCAAGAAGCAGAAAATTATATTTTACCTAAAGCAAAAGAGATATTTGGAAATAGAGTAAGGTTAAAATCTGATGTAGAGTATCGTCGATGGAGAGGAGAAGATTTTTATGTAAGATATATAGTTTCGGATTTTCAAAAAAGATTACAAGAAATAAGGGATATGCCTAAAAAGAGAAGGATAGAGTTAGAGTTATATGTATATATATTTGATAGAATAGATGATGATAAAGAAAAAGAGAAAAGAAGGGAGGAAATATTTGAGTTTATACAGTATCTCAAAAAAGAG
>JBNJFI010000048.1:12023-15867 GCA_051746725.1 Fusobacteriota bacterium | reverse complement strand
TTTAATCTTTTTTTATTAATCTTTATAAATATCTCCAATTAATCCGAGTTCTTTTTTGATAGTTTTAATTTTATTAATAGCTATAGCTCTGGCCTTTTTTGCACCTTGATCCAAGATATCATAGACATAATCTAAATTATTTTCTAATTCTTTTCTTTTTTCTCTATATGGTTTGAAATATTCTAAAATAGCATTTAAAAGTTCTTTTTTGGCATGACCATATCCATATCCACCAGCTAAATAGTTTTTCCGCATTTCTTCTTGTTTTTCTTTAGAGGAAAATAATTTATATAATGCGAAAACATTACAATTATCTGGATCTTTTGGTTCATCTAAAGGAGTGCTATCTGTGACAATTCCCATAACCTGTTTTTTTAATTTTTTCTTACTTGCAAACATATTAATGGTGTTGTTATATGATTTTGACATCTTTTGCCCATCTGTTCCTGGAACCACCGCTAAAGATTCCATTATTTTCGATTCGGGAAGTTTAAAAATTTCGCTGTATTCATTATTAAATTTTGTTGCAATATCTCTGGTAATTTCTACATGTTGCTTTTGATCTTTTCCAACTGGAACTATATCAGGATCATACATTAAAATATCAGCTGCCATTAAAACAGGATATGTAAACAGACCATGATTAGGTGCTATCCCTTTTGCTACTTTATCTTTATAAGAATGTGCTCTTTCTAAAAGGGCTACTGGAGTAACATTAGTTAAAAACCATGTTAATTCGGTATGTTCTGGAATAGCTGATTGTAGAAATATAGTAGATTTTTCAGGGTCTAATCCTAAGGCTAAATAATCTAACACTACATTTAGACTGCTTTCTCTTAATTTTTTTGGATCAGGATGAGATGTAAGGGCATGATAATCTGCTATAAAATAAAATCCTTCATATTTGTCTTGATTTTCAATAAATTGCTTTATGGCTCCAAAATAATTTCCTATATGTAAAGTTCCACTTGGTTGTATTCCTGATAAACTTCTCATAATTTACGCCTCCGTTTGTATTTTTAATATATTATAACAGTATATTTATAATTTTTCAATAAGAAATATGTTTAATTTGCAATTTCTTAAATAATTTTTTTATAAAAAAATATAATATGAAAATTTAATCATTATAACTTTTAAATGATTAAACAAAGAACTTTTATTTTTAAAGGTTTGATTAAGAAATAAAAATTCAGAAGTTGCATAAATTGAACCATATATGTTCATATATTAAGATAAGAAAAAATGTGTAATTATTTATCAAAAAAATTTTAAAAATCTAAATTTATGTGTTATAATATACTGTATAATAAGAAAAAATGGGAGGGGGATTTATTATGTCAAAAAAGGCTATAGCAATGATTTTAGCAGGTGGAGCTGGAACTAGGTTAGATATATTATCTAAACATAGAGCAAAACCAGCAGTTCCATTTGCCGGGAAATATAGAATAATAGATTTTGCACTTAGTAACTGTGTAAATTCAAATATATATACCATAGGAATTTTAACTCAATATTTACCCAGATCTTTAAGTGAACATATTGGTATAGGTAAACCTTGGGATCTAGATAGATCATTTGGAGGAGTATCTTTGTTAGCTCCTTATCAAAGACAAGACGAAAAATGGTATACTGGAACAGCAAATGCAGTATATCAAAATTTAAATTATGTAGTTGATCAAAATAGTGAACATACAATTATATTGGCAGGAGATCACATATATAAGATGGACTATAGAAAAATGCTAGATCAGCATGAAGAGGAAGATGCAGATATAACTATTGGTGTAAAAAAAGTTCCCATGGAACTAGCTAGCCAATTTGGAATATTAGATGTAGATAAAGAAGATAATATATTAGAATTTCAAGAAAAACCTGAAAAACCCAAAAGTGATTTGGCATCAATGGGGATCTATATATTTAAAACAGAAGTATTGAAAGATGTTTTATTAAGAGAGTGTGGGCCAAATGGTGGTGAAGATTTTGGAAAAGATATTATTCCTGCCATGATGAATGAATATATTGTGAAGGCATATAAATTTGATAAGTACTGGAAGGATGTGGGGACAATTGATCAATATTGGAAAGCGAATATTGAATTAACTTTGGATAATCCCACTATAGATTTATATGAGAGACATTTCAACATACATACTAAGAGTGAAGAGAGGCCCCCGGTGAAGTTTATAAAAGATGGGGTTTCTAAAAACAGTTTAACTTCAAACGGTTGCATAATAAAAGGTTACGTGGAAAACTGCGTATTATCACCTGGAGTGATAATAGAAGAAGGAGCTGTAGTAAAAAACTCCATTATATTTAATGATACTGTTATCAAAAAAGGGTGCATGGTAAACAGAACAATAATGGATAAACATGTAGTTATTGGTGAAAAATGTAAAATAGGTATAGATGGAGAATATACTCCAAACGAAGAAATTCCAAATAAATTACATTCTGGTATAAATCTAATAGGAAAATTTGCAGAGGTTCCTAAAAAAACTATAATAGAAAGAAATTGTAAGATAATGTCTAGAGTTGAAGAGAGTGACTTTAAGAGTGATTTTATTTCCAGTGGAAGTACTGTTCACTCAGAAAAAGAGGGTAGTCTTTTTGATATGTTTTTAAATTAATTTTATATAAGGAGAAGAATATGCATTTATGGGCAAATAAAAACGGAGGATGGATAGAGGTTATATCTGGTAGCATGTATTCAGGGAAGAGTGAAGAATTAATTCGAAGACTGAAAAGAGCTCAATATGCAAATCAGAATATCTTAGTTATAAAGCATGGGATAGACAAAAGATATGACTTAGAAAAGGTTGTTTCCCATAATCAAACAGAATTGGAAGCAATTCCAGTATCTAGTGTAAAAAAGCTTAGAGAAGTCTTAGATGAAATTAAAGATGAAATTGAAGTTATAGGTATAGATGAAGCTCAGTTTTTTGAAAATGAAATTGTTGATTTAGTAGATGAGTTGGCAAATGCTGGAAAAAGAGTAATCTTAGCAGGATTGGATCAAGATTTTAAAGGAGAATCTTTTCATCCTATGCCGGAGCTCATGGCTAGAGCAGAGTATGTAGATAAGTTAAATGCTATTTGTACTGAATGCGGTAATCCAGCCAGTAGAACTCAAAGATTAGTTGATGGAAAACCAGCTAAATACAATGACCCAGTTGTAATGGTTGGGGCAAGCGAGTCTTATGAGGCAAGGTGTCGAGAGTGTCATCAAGTTATAAAGAAAAAAAATAAAACAGGAAAACTATTCTTTATAGTTGGAACTGGAACAGAGATAGGAAAGACCTATGTAACTTTAAATATTATAAAAAACCGTATAAAAAATAAAAAAGTAGTATCAGCTATCAAACCAGTAGAGACAGGATTAGAATTATTTCCTAATTATAAAGGGTCAGACTCATATAAATACTCTAAGTTATTAAATAGAGATATAAAAGATATAAATTTATACTTTTTTACTAAACCAGTATCTCCTCATAGTGCTGCAAAGCAAGATAAAGGAAAAATAAAAAAAGAAAAGATAAAAGAAAAGATAAATAAAGAGTTGAGTAAAAATGAAGAGGTTTATGTTGAAGGGGCTGGGGGACTTTTAGTTCCTTTTACAGATAATTATACATATTTAGATCTTATAGAAGAATACAAAAAAGAAGCTGAAATAATAGTTGTTTCTAAAAATGCTTTAGGTACGATAAATCATACACTTCTAACTATTAAAACTTTAAAAAGTAGAGGGATAAAGATAAAAGGAGTAATTTATAATAATAAAGATAAGATAAAAGACGAAGATTTTTTAGATGAAAATATCAGGATAATAACAGAACTATCAGGA
>JBNJFI010000048.1:6508-11923 GCA_051746725.1 Fusobacteriota bacterium | reverse complement strand
TTTTAAAAGGGGAAATTATGAAAAATAAAGGATTTACTTTAATAGAATTAATTATAGTTATCTCTGTAATTGGAATCTTAATGGGAGTTTTCCCTGTTATTTTCGATGATTATATAGAAGACCGTAAACTAGAAAGTGGAATTAATAAAATAAGATATGATATAATATATTTGCAAAATTTAAAATTTTCTAGTACAGAAAATTATATGATAAAATTTAAAAAAGAAGGTGATAGTGTCCAAGTAATTGGGAAAGAAGGAGTAGATTTTGATTATGTTTGTTATAATGATAAAGATGGAGATCATGAACCTAAATATTCATCAAATGAAGAAGAAAACGAAATAATTATTGATCCTTTGACAAAAAAGTATATGATGTATGATTTTGATAATCCGCAATATACGACTAGAGAATTAGAAGAGCTAAGCTTAAAAGAAGTTAAATTTTATAATGAAAATGATGGAGCAAATACTGTCTTATGGTTTGATAAGATAGGAGAATTTAAAGTTTATGAAGATGTAAATGACACTAATTCAGATTGGGTGTCTATGAAGTATTTTGAAAATGAGAGTGGAAACTATAATCACATTACCCTGGAGAAAAATTTAGAGATCGATCTAATATTATATCCATTAACAACTGATATGAAAATAATTAGATAATGAAAGTGGAGGGATAAGATGAAGAGTAAAAAAATCAAAAAAGGAGAAAAAAGAGTTAAAGGCAAAAAAGCTAGCTTTATTTCTCGAATGATGAAAAAATTAAATTTAAGAGGTATTAAGATAAGTTTATTGATTCCAATAGTTGGTATAATAGTAGTGATGTTGATTGCTATTTCCATGGGAATTACACGTAATATAAAAAGTCAATTTTCTCAATTAAACAATGAAATGAATGATCAAACTAAAAAGTTATCAGAAAATGTAAATGAGGGTTTTTCAACTCTATCTTCAGAGATAAAAAAGAAGGAGATTGAAAGATTAGATGAGCAACTAATCGATTTAAAGAGCTCTGGAATGGGTTATTTTGAATATAAAATGGAAACTTTAACTCAAAAAGGAACTCTAGTTACCAAGATGAATAAGACAATAAATTTAGTTGGATATCAATTAAGAGAAAAAGATATGGCTAAATTGCAAAAAGGAGTTCCAGACCAAACAGTTGAATATTCACATGTTACAGGAAAAATTCTGTATACCTTGCTTTTAAATCAAGTTAAAGATGATGCCTGGTCTGGTAATGATAGAAATATAGGTTTAGATGTGTTTGGGCCAGATGCTGAGATAATTGCAAGTAGTAGTTTTACATACAAATTAGAAAGAGGAGATACAGAAAAAGAATTAATAAAAACTTTATTAGATAAAGGCTATTTACAAAGTCTTTTTAATGTTACTTCGAGCGATCATGGTGTATTTTTGAAGATATACCTGCCAATAATGAATCATATGAAATCTAAAGTAGGTGGGATGATAATAAATTATCCTCTAAAAGATGGATTTGTTGAACAGTTACAAAGATTTACTAAAAGTGATATTATGATATTTAATGGAGGAGAGGGTTATATTTCTTCTATGAGAAATTCAGATGGAAAAATATTTACTATGGATGCTAAAGAGGAATTCCAGAAATTGTCAAATAATCCAGGGGCAACAGTGTACAAAGAGTTCGATCATGAATTTAAAGGGGAAACTAATAATTATAAAATGACTTTTTCTCCTTTGCCAGATTATCAAGGGAATGTAGTAGGAATGGTTGGATATGCACTTCCTACAGATGAATTGGATGTAAGTATTAAACAAATAGAAGATGAACAAGCGACTATTATGTCTAAATTCCAAGAGCAAAAAGATTTATTGATAAATACTCTAGAAGAAAATAGATTAGAAATGTTTAAATCTAACTTTAAGATGTTATTAATAGTATCAATTGTTTCGCTTATTTTAGCAGTGGCATTAATTTATTTTGTAGTTAGTCACATTGTTAAATTTATAAATAAGATATTATCTGTTGTAAGAAGTGTTGGAGATGCGGATTTAACTAAGAAAATTGAACATAAATCTAAAAATGAACTTGGAGAATTGGCAGATGGTATAAATAATATGGTGGATAACCTAAAAGATATATTAACTGTTATATCAAAATCATCTTTAGATAATATATCTTCTATTGAAGAAATAAGTCAAATATCATCTAATAATCAAGCTTCAATGGATGGATTTGTAGATACATTTAAAGGAGTAAATAGAGACTTAAAAGCACAAGAAGAGATGGTTATGGATGTTAAAGGTTCTTTAGAAGAGATGGGAATAGCAGCAAATAATATTTCTGAATCATCAACGGAAGTTAATCAATATACATATGATACTCAAAAAATCACAGATGAAGGTATGGAATCTGTAGAGGATGCAATAGAGGCAATGAAAGAAATCAAAGAGGGAGTAGTTGGAATAAAAGAAGTTGAAAAAGCTTTAATAGAAAAATTAAATTCTATTGAAAACTTTGTTCAAACAATAAATAGTATCTCAGAACAAACAACATTACTTTCATTAAATGCCTCTATAGAAGCAGCTAGAGCAGGAGACGCAGGTAAAGGATTTGCAGTAGTTGCAAATGAAATTAAAAAATTAGCAGAAGGATCAAGTCAAGCTACAAAAGATATAACGGAAATGGTAAATTCATTAAAAGAAGAAGCAAATAAAGTTAATGATGAAATAGATAAAGGTGTAGATAAGACAGATAAAGGAGTTGAAATTACTTTAGAAGCAGGAGAAGCATTGGAGAAAGTATTGAAATCTGTTAATTCGATAAATGATATGATGAGTAATATTACAGCAGCAACAGAAGAGCAATCTGCCACTACATCTGGAGCTGTAGAACAAGTAGATAACTTGTTAAATACTTCAAAAGAGATGAATAATGTGATTACAGATTTAAGTAATGAAAGTACAGAAATATTAGAAGTTACTCAGGAAATAGATACAGGGCTAATAAATATATCAGAAAATATAACAGAACAGCAAAACTTAGTTGACGAATTTAAAACAGAGGAGAATAAAGCGAGAAAGAATAAAGGAATAAGAGAGAAAAAGAATAACGGAAATAAGAAAAGCTAGTATGATTTATAGAATAAAGCAAGTTATAAGTTACTTTTTTGAAAAATACAACTCACAGGATGATAATTTGGCAAAAGCTTATTTGACCAAAGAAGAGTATAACCTTTTTTGCCAAATGTCATCTTATGATAAAAAACACTCGGTTAAAGTATTAAAAAAAGTTTTGGAAAATGATAATATAAAAGAGGATATAATAATTACTAAATTATCACTTTTACATGATATAGGAAAGGCCAAAAATATCTCCTTTTTTGAAAGGATATTACATGTAATGTTTAAAAGTTCTACAAAACTAAAGAATCATCCTAAAATGGGATATAACAAACTAAATATTTTAAGTAATAGAACTAAAGAGGATTATTACTATGAGGAATTAAAAAAACTCGTCTTAAATCATCATAAGGAAAATACTAAAAATAAAAAATTAATTATATTTCAAAAAATTGATGATATGTGTTAAAATATAATAAGCTAAAAAATCCGTGAAGTTTCCCAAAGGAAATTTCACGGATTTAATTATAAGGAGAAAGAAGGTAGTATAAAATTAATGGTGGAAATAGGAGATTTTTTATTAAAAGTTTTAAAACCGGGACAATATTTAGGAAATGAGATAAATTCAATACATAAAGAAAAATATAATTTGCATACTTGTTTTATTTATCCTGATTTATATGAAGTTGGGATGTCAAATATGGCAACTCAGATATTATATTATAGAATGAATGAAGAAAAGGCGGTATACTGTGAGCGTGCATTTTCTCCAAACGTTGATATGGAGGAGATGTTAAGAAAACACAATAAATCACTTTTTTCTTTAGAAACAAAAACAGCTTTAAAAGATTTTGATATGTTAGCCTTTACATTATCATATGAAATGACATACACGAATATTTTTAATATTTTAGATTTGTCTAATATTCCATTTGAAAGAGAAAATAGATCTGAGGAAGATCCTATTATAATAGCAGGAGGAAGTGGAGCTTATAATCCTGAAATCATGGAAAAATATATAGATATATTTGTAATTGGTGAAGGCGAAGAAGTAATAATAGAAATTACAGATATCATGAATACTAATGATATATCAAAGGATGAAAAGTTAAAAGAAATATCAAAATTAGACGGTGTATATGTACCTAAATTTTATAATGGAGAGATAATTCAAAAAAGGATAATAAAGGATCTGGATAAATCGTTTTACCCGTCCAAATTAATTATCCCATACGTTAGAATAGTCCATGATAGAATGGCCCTTGAAATTCAAAGAGGATGTACTAGAGGGTGTAGATTTTGTCAAGCAGGGATGATATGTAGACCAGTCAGAGAAAGAAGCTTAGATAAAAATATAGAATTAATAGATAGAGGATTGGCGGCAACAGGATATAATGAAGTGTCTCTATCTTCTCTTAGTTCAAGTGATTATAGCATGATAGAACCTTTAGTAGACGAAGTGAAGAAGCGAC
This sequence comes from Fusobacteriota bacterium, assembly GCA_051746725.1. GTDB lineage: Bacteria > Fusobacteriota > Fusobacteriia > Fusobacteriales > JBNJFI01 > JBNJFI01. Next base: position 7,347 of record JBNJFI010000048.1, on the reverse strand, counting down.
ATAAAGATAATGACATCGCAATATCTCTTCCATCTTTAAGGGTTGATAATTTTTCTTTGAAATTAGCTCAAAAAGTAGAAGAAGTTAGAAAAACAGGATTTACATTTGCTCCAGAAGCAGGATCCCAAAGAATGAGAGATGTAATAAATAAAGGGATAGAAGAAAAAGAAGTCATTGAAACAGCAATAGGTGCATTTAAATCAGGATGGCAAAGGCTAAAATTTTATTTTATGATAGGTCTACCATTTGAAACTCTAGAAGATGTAGAAGATATCTATAATTTGTCTAAAAAAGTTTTAGATGAATGTATGAAAATAAAAAGAAATATCGATATAACTGTTAGTGTAGCTAATTTTGTTCCCAAGGCAAATACGCCATTTCAATGGTCTAAGCAGATGGGAATGGAAGAGATGAAAGAAAAGCATAAATTACTATGGAAACTTTTTGATAGAGAAAAAAGATTAAATTTAAAAATACATGACAGAGAAACTTCTTATTTAGAAGGGTTTTTATCTAGGGGAGATGAAAAGATAGGAGATCTTATCAAAAAAGCTTGGGAGAATGGAGCAAAATTTGATGGATGGAGAGAGCATTTTGATTTCAAAGCTTGGACAGATGCTTTAGATGAATTAGGATTAAAAGAAGAAGATTATTTAGGCAAAAAAGATATTTCTGAAGAATTACCATGGGATAAAATAGATTGTGGAGTTTCAAAGGAATATTTAAAAAAAGAGTTAGAAAAAGCAAAAGAAGCCTCATTAACAGAAGATTGTAGAGACGGGTGTACTGGATGTAATATATGTCAGGATTTTGGTGTAGAAATGGATGTCAAAAAAGAA
>JBNJFI010000048.1:0-6408 GCA_051746725.1 Fusobacteriota bacterium | reverse complement strand
TATTTTATATTATTTGAAGTCATCAGATTCTACAATGATTTTCAAAAAAGCATCTACTATATCTGGATCAAATTGAGACCCTCTATTTTTTATGATCTCTGTCAAAGCTACTTCTTTAGGAAGCGGTTCTCTATACGATCTTCGGCTAGTCATGGCATCCCAAGAATCGGCAACAGAGATAATTCTAGAAACCAAAGGTATTTCCATTCCTGATAACCCATCTGGATACCCCTTGCCATCAAATCTTTCATGGTGATATTTTATATATTTTGCTAGATTTTTAAGCTTTTTTGAGTGTTTTAATGTTTTATATCCAAATTCTGGATGTCTTTTGATTATTTGGTATTCATGATCATTTAAAGGTCCGGTCTTATTTAAAATTTTTCTATCTATAACTATTTTTCCAATATCATGAATTAAACCTGCTAAAAATATTTCACGCGATTTTTTTAGATCAAAATCTAATTGCTGGGCAATTCGTCTAGACAAAACAGCGACATTTTCTGAATGACCTTTTGTGTATTCATCATGTATTTCTAATAAATTAATTATAGATGTAATAAGATCTGTTTGGAATCGCTCTTGCTTTTTATTATATTCTTTATTAATTATGAACGATGCTAACATATTTCCTAAGCCCTCTATAATTTTTTTTGACTCTATTGAAAAATCTGAATTACTATTTTTCCCAATATCTAAAGTGAGCCCTCCAAATATTTTTCCGTCCATAATTAATGGAAAAACTAAACTAGATTTCACAGACATAGTTGCCTTTTTATATTTTGTTTGTATTTTTTCAGGCATATTATTTCTAGATCTGCTTTGAATATTATCAATTATAAATGAATTTGTATATTGGTTTTTATCCATTTCTTCAGAATGAACTCTAAAAAAATAATCTTTTTTTATGCCTAGAGAATTTAGCATAGATTGATTGTGTCCAATGGTAGCTTTAAAAACAATATTTCCAGCAGATATGGTATATATAGATCCAAAATCTGCTTCAGGAATAAGATTTTTAGCTAATCCTAAAACTTCTTCAAAAAAGTCATCTTCTTTTTTATTAGAATCAGTTACTAACTTAGAAGAAAGATGTAATATAGTTTCAAACTTATTTGAAAGATCTTCCGATCTTTCAAATGCTTCTTGTAGAGAATCATTTGTAGCTGTTAACTCTTCCATACTAGCAGTTATTTCATCTCCTAGAGACATATAAGCATTGGTAATTTCGTTTAATTCTTTTATTTGAGATTTAGAATATGAGTTATCATCGATAAAAACTTTTGTATCACTGAAATTCTTCATATTATAGGCTAAAATAGTAAAAGGGAGAGCTATTTTATCATAAAAAAGTTTGTAACTTATTATAAGAGTTAGAAAAATTAAAATTCCCAGTAAAATTAAAGGCACTAAAATAATAAATTTAAATCTTTCTAAAATAGAAAGGTTAAATATAATTTTAAAATAAAATTCCGAAATATCAGGATTGTGATAATAATAGATTAAGTCATTACCGGAAAATTTGGATATTAAATCTTTTTCATTATTTAATATTTGTTTCTTATCTTCTAAAGATAAAGATGAAGTCTCTTTATACATAGGAGATAAATCAGAATTAAATACATTAATTTTTGGAGCAATGAAAAAATTTTGTTTTAAAGTATCCAACTGATTCAAAATATATTTAGACATCTCATTTTCAAACAACAAATTTACTTTTAATATTGTGTTATTTGATAAGTAAGTATAACTATTTTTAGAAATAAAACTTTTTTCATTATGATCAGAGTTTTCAGTTATATAAATTTCTGATTTTTCTAGAATTTGTAATTTATTCCAAAGCTCAGAATCGGATGAAATATTTTTTTGAAATACTAAATGATCACTTGTTAAACTAATGGTTCCTCTCTCATTAATAATATAAAATTCGAAATTTAATTTATCTTTTGATATATCAAAGTTTCTAGTAGCATCTATATTATTTAAGATATTAGTTATTTTTTTTTCAGTTATATCAGTTTTTTTCTGTAACTCATCATTAATTTCTAATTTTAGTTTTTCAGTGACATGTTTTAGAACTTCTTCTGATTTTTTATTTAAACTTGAATTATTTTCAGAAATATCCTTTGTCCAATTCAAAAAAGACTGTTGTGTAGAATCAAAAAGATCCTTTTCTAATTTATTTATAATAAAATAATTATCTAAAAAATAAATAGAAACTAGAACAAAAATAAAAAATAAAAAAATGATACCTGAAAAAAATTCATAGATTTTTTTTAATGAATATTCCTTCATGATAACTCCTCTCTTTAAATATTTTCAATACTTTTAATATAGAAAAATTAATAACAGTATTACATATAATTTTACCACTTTAAATTATATATGTCAAATAAATAGATTTAAAAACATTGAAATTACTTGAGCTAAGTAGTTGTTAATCTTAATTTTATTGTTAAAATTTAGCGATTAATATTTGACAATAACAAGGAGTAATGATAAAATAGAGACTAGTGATTTAATGATTAAGTGGAGAAAAAGACATATAAAATAATTTTTATAAAAGAATAACTTGATATTAGAATATAGTGTTTATTATATGTAAAAAGTGCAAAAAAGAACAACAAAAAAGATGTTTAATATAAAAAATGCAGAAGAAAGGTGGAAAAAAATGAAAAACATTGCCATATTAACTAGTGGTGGAGATGCACCAGGTATGAATGTTGCAATTAGAGCAGCAACAAAATATGCTCGGAAAAAAGGAGTTACTGTATATGGTATCAAACGAGGATATGCTGGGTTATTAAACGATGAGATTTTTGAAATGGATGATGAATATGTAAGTGGAATTATAGATCGAGGAGGAACTAAATTATTAACTGCTAGATGTGTTGAATTTAAGAAGAAAGAAGTTAGAGCAGAAGCAGTTAAGCATTTGCAAAAAAGAGGTGTAGAACATTTAATCGTTATTGGTGGAGATGGATCTTTTCATGGCGCAGATTATTTATATAAAGAACATGGAATAAAAGTCATAGGAATACCTGGAACTATAGATAACGATATAGCAGGAACAGATTATACTATAGGATACGATACTGCTTTAAACACAGTGTTAAATGCTGTTTCACAAATTAGAGACACAGCAACTTCTCATGAAAGAACTTATCTTATAGAGGTAATGGGTAGAGATGCAGGAGATCTTGCTTTATATGGTTGTTTAGCAGGTGGAGGAGATGGTCTTTTGATACCTGAAAAAGATTATAATATAGAAGATATAGCTAAACAAATGAAAGAAAGACGAAAACATGGAAAATTACATGATATAATATTAGTTGCAGAAGGTGTAGGAAGTGCAACGGATATAGCAGAAGAATTAAAGGAATATATTCATACTTCGGTAAGGGTTACAATATTAGGACATCTTCAAAGAGGGGGTTCTCCTACAGCCCTGGATAGACTTATAGCAACAAAAATGGGAGCATGTGCAGTAGATAAACTAGAAGAAGGAAAGAGTGGAATAATGATAGGGATAGAATCAAATGAGTTAGTGACTTATCCAATTTCACATGCATGGGAAAAGAAAAAAGTCTTAAATGAAAAAGATTATGAATTGGCAATGACTTTATCTAAGTAGGTATTTAACTTACGAATTAAAAACTGAAAATAAAAAACATAAAAAAGTTTTATAGAAATATAATATAATAATAGGAGGAGAATATGAAAAAGACAAAGATAGTTTGTACAATAGGACCAGCTTCAGATTCGAAAGAGGTTTCTAAGAAATTAGCAGAAGCGGGAATGAATATTATGAGATTGAACTTTTCTCACGGGGATTTTGATGAACATCAAGCAAAGATTGATAATGCTAGAGCAATAATGAAAGAAACAGGAAAAAATATAGGGTTATTATTAGATACTAAGGGTCCAGAAATTAGAACAACAGCTTTAAAAGGTGATAAAGATGTAGTTTTAGAAAAAGGAAATAAAGTAATCGTTACAACTGATGCTTCTGTTTTAGGAACAGCAGAAAAAATTGGTGTTACTTATGCTGAAATGGCTAAAGATATGAAAAAAGGAGATACTATCCTTTTAGATGATGGTATAGTAGGATTAACAGTAGAAGAAACAACTGATACTGAATTAACTTGTACAGTTCAAAATACTGGAAAATTAGGTGGGAAAAAGGGAGTTAACTTACCTGGTGTAGAAGTTAATTTACCAGCTTTAACTAAAAAAGATAAAGGAGATTTAAAATTTGGATGTGAGCAAGGTGTTGATTTTATAGCAGCTTCATTTGTAAGAAAAGCTAAAGATGTAAAAGAGATAAGATCTCTTTTAGATGCTAATGGTGGAGAAAATATTCAAATTATATCTAAAATAGAAAATCAAGAAGGATTAGATAATTTTGATGCTATATTAGAATTGTCAGACGGAATCATGGTAGCAAGAGGAGATTTAGGTGTAGAAATCCCAATAGAAGAAGTTCCTCATGCTCAAAAAATGATGATAAAAAAATGTAATAAAGCAGGAAAAGTTGTAATTACTGCAACTCAAATGTTAGATTCAATGATTAGAAATCCTAGACCTACAAGAGCAGAAGCAGGAGATGTTGCCAATGCAATATTAGATGGAACTGATGCAGTAATGTTATCTGGAGAATCTGCTAAGGGAGATTATCCAGTACAAGCAGTAGAAACTATGGCTAATATATGTGATAGAACAGATAGAGTAATGAGCTATGATATCTCTGGATCAAGCGAAGAAATAACAGTAACAGAAGCTTTATCTAAAGGGGCAGTAGAAACTGCTGAAAAATTAGGCGCTAAAACTATAGTAGTATCAACTGAATCTGGAAGAGCTGCTAAGAGTGTTAGAAAATATTTCCCAACAATGCCAATTTTGGCAGTTACTCCAAATGAACAAACTGCAAGACAACTTATGCTTTCTAAAGGTATAGAGGCAGTTGTTGTAAAAGGTATAGAATCAACTGATGATTTTTATGCCAAGGGAACAAAATTAGCTGAAGAAACTGGATTAGCAAAATCTGGTGATTTAATAGTTATGACTGCTGGAATTCCAGTTGGAACTAGTGGAACTACAAATATGTTTAGAGTAAATGTATTAAAATAGATTTGATATAAAATAAAATATAGACCCATAGGTTAATTAAAATAACCTGTGGGTTTTTTTATATTAGGGTGTTTTTCAAAAAAGGTTGATTAATTTTTATTCTTGAAGTATAATTTAAGTAAGGTAATCATTAGATTATAATTTTGCAACTATATATTATGGTTAGAACACAGAAAGGTCGAATTTCAGATTTATTAGAAAAATTCTCGTGATAAAATCTTACGCCCCCCACCTCAGTCCTCCCCCTAGCAGGGGAGGAAGCCAAGAAGTCTCCCCCTGCGAGGGGGGAGATTTAGAGGGGGGGCATAAACCAGGAAGCTTTCTTATCTTCAAAAAAATAAAAATTTTGAAAATACCTTTTTGTGGTTGAACCATATTATACTTATATAAAGGGGGAAAAATGAAGCGAAAACGAAAAAATGTAATCTATATTATGGTACTTTTATTTTTTGCTATTATATTAAAATCTTTTTCTTACCCAGAATCATCTATATATTATCCATTTTCAAATACTGATACCAATAGTGATTATTCTGGAAATGAAAATGACTTAGAAAGTAATAATGATTTATCTACAGACCAGGGATGGACTGAACTTGGAAATGATGAATCAGCTACAACTTCAGATAATACCATAGAAGGCGTTAGTAATCATGGAGCCCCTATCTCAATAACATTTTGGTTTCAACCAACCAACTTAAATGATCAAATTATAGTAAATAAAAATTCAGATAAAAATAATGCTGATTATTGGCAAATAGGAATAGAAGATAAAAAAATATATGGCGAGGTTGCTAGTATTTCAGGAAATAAGGAAAACATAAAGAGAATAACTTCTGAGACAATGATCAATTTAAATAATTGGTATTCTATAACTTTTACAATAAGCTCTAATAATAATCCTGACCTAGGTTTATACATATATAATGAAAGCGGAGAGAATATTACAGGTGAAACTATAGTAAATGATGAAAAGGTGGTACTTAACAATGTAAATAAAAATAATTCAAGTCCAATAGTAATAGGCGGAGAGGAAAATACAGGTATAATACTTGATGAGTTTAGAGTTTATGATACTGCAATTACATCGGAACAAGTTGAAACAATATCAACCCAAACCAAACCTGGGGATTCTGTTTTTATTCCAGATGAAGAGGGAAATTTTGAAGAAATTGACTCTGATTTAGTATTATACTATAAATTTGATGGTAATACCCAAGATACGACTTTTTTTAATAATCATGGATCAAATTCTGGAGCTACTCTAACGACTGATAG
>JBNJFI010000047.1:13192-15903 GCA_051746725.1 Fusobacteriota bacterium | reverse complement strand
GTAATTCTATCTAAAAATATTATTTTCATATAAATCTCCTTAATGATTTTATATTTCAGGTAATTAAAAAACTATAATTCTTTTATTTCATTGCTTTTATTACATTTAGTTTTAAGGTCATCCCCCTGTAGGAGGGGAGACTAGTTTTGTTCTCTTTAAAATTAATTTTTAGAAAACAATTGAATTATTTAAACCCTTTCTACTTTCTTGCTTATCCCGTCCCCTGCCAGGGGGAAGGCTAGGAAGGGGGGCGCTAAAATGAAGTTACGCACAATTTCATTTAAATTTTCTTTTTTTATTTTAAATGCTTGTATTTCTGTATAATAGAAAGATGCTTTTATTAATTATGATTTATAGATATTTTAAAAAGGGAGCCAAAAAAGCTCCCTTATATTCTTAACTTTTAAATCTTAAAAGCTTATTATAGTTCTAAATGTTGTATATTCTTCTTTTCCAGGTTCTTTTATATATTCAATTCTAACATCAACAGATCCACTTGCTGGATAAACAATATATCCATATACAGATGCATTCTCTTCATCCATCCACTCAAAATCATCAAAATCTACATCTAACTGTTTATAAGTTGCTCCACCTTGTATTCTAGACCACATTCCAGGTAAAAAACTCATTCTAGCTATAGATAGATCTCCTTTAATTCTTTTTAAATCCTTATCTGGGTAATCTTCATATCTAGCGCTAAGATCCACTAGACTGAATAGATTTAATCCTAATTCTCCTAAATATCCAGAATAAGCCTCATTATATAATTCGGATTCTAAATCAATCTCTGTTTTTTGACTTTCATAAAATTGATCATATAGAGTTGGAGTAAATTCTTCTCCTATCCCTCTATAAGCTAATTTATAATTAAAAAAACTAACTCCTCCTCTAATACCAGCTTCATATCCATTTCCATAGTCTAAAAATTGATTGTATTCAGCATATGGAATCAAAATTCTGAATAATTCATAAAAGGTATCAACTCCAACAGCCTGAGTAGGGAACCCTTCTAGATCGTCTATATTTTCATCTGAGTCTTGTATATAAGTTACTCCACTAAATAACCCTTTATAAACTCGTCTTTCATATCTAGCTCCATACAGATGATCTCTTTCTCCATTCGATGACTCTTTTAAAGGAGCAAATCCATATATACGATTATTCTTTAAAGTTAATCTAGCTTTTGCTCCAAAAGTAGTATAATTTTCCATTAATAATCCATGGCCATAATTTATTGCTCCTAATTCTCCATATCTTAAACCTACAACTTTTCCATCATACTCTGCCCATCTTAACGATAAAGCATCATACCAATCATCAGAAGCACCGGGTCCATATTTAGTTACTTTATCTTCTCCTTCTTGTCCTTGTAAAACTGTAATTTTAAGTCCTAAGCCTATTGGAGTCCCAAATATATTTGTAAAATTTGGATTAATTTCTAAAGTTCCATAACTATTATCGTTTACAACCTTTGATCCAGCTTCCATTTTAACTCCGTACCCTGTTTTTGAGCCACCTTTTTTGTCTTTAGTTTCATCTTCGCTCACTTCCTCTTTTTCATCAACATCTAGTTTTTCCTCCTGAGTTACATCGCCACTTTTTTCGGTAACTTCTATATCTTCAGGTGGAGCATTATTATGAGTTTCCTTTGGAGAAAGTCTACCATTAGATGAGATTTTGGCTCGCTCATTTGCCATAACCTGAATTAAATTATCAGGAGATTGATTAGAGAAAAATTCTACCACTCCTTCGTAAACTTCTGTTTGAGTTTCTCCTAAATCATCTACAGAAACTGTAAATTTAGTTCCCCTAACACCGGCAGTTGCTGAGCTTGTTTCTACTTTGTATTTCGAACCAGTATCTACTATTTTTTTTACATTGGAGTATATTTTCCCCATAAATAATTTTATGCCTGTTTCCGTTAATTCTTTTTGATCTGGATTTTGCCGCAATGTTTTAAAATAAGCTTGCGTTTTAGGTCTCAAATCTACGATAGACCCATCTAATAACTCTATTTTAACCTGCGAGTTTTCCATGGTTACAATTGTAGATCCTTCGGAAATTTCCATTCCCTTAAAAATTTGTTTCCATACTTCTTCTTCATCGTTTTTCATAACAGCTTGACCTCTTAATTCTCTTACCTCTCCTGTAACAATGTCTCCTTTAGCCTTTTCTTCTCTTAATAATTCAGCTTCTAAATTAGATTCATCACTCATTAATAATCCCTCTAAATCATCCATTCCAAAACTATTAAAACTGATAACTGTCAAAAATACAATCATAAAACAAATTTTCCTTTTCATCTCAATCCCTCCCAGTTTTTATAAATTTTTAACTATTAAAGGCTTTTAATTAAGACCTTTCAACGTTTTTATCACTCTATCCGGTTCAAATGGTTTTTTTATAAAATCTTTAGCTCCATTTTCTATAGCTTTCATAACATTTTGTTCTGTTCCAATGGCTGAAACCACTAATACTTTGGCATTTGGATCAATTTCCAAAATCCTTTTAATAGCTTCTATACCATCCATTTTAGGCATAGTTAAGTCCATTGTTACAATATCTGGTTTATGTTCTTTATATTTTTGAACACCTTCCTTTCCATTTTCACCTTCTGCTACTATTTCATATCCGGCTTCTTCAAGTATCTTCCTTAGCACCATACGCATATAAGCTGTATCATCAACAATCATAACTTTTTCCATTTT
>JBNJFI010000047.1:0-13092 GCA_051746725.1 Fusobacteriota bacterium | reverse complement strand
ACCTTCTGCTACTATTTCATATCCGGCTTCTTCAAGTATCTTCCTTAGCACCATACGCATATAAGCTGTATCATCAACAATCATAACTTTTTCCATTTTATCACTCCATTTTTTTATTTTGTAGTAAATGTATATACTCCATCCCAATCTTTGTCAGGAGGCTCTTTTTTGAAAGTTTCACATCTGTTAATATATAGATTTAATACTGAATCTCCTTTTTTTATCTCCAATCCTTTCTTAAAATTATTAATTGCCTCATCCCAATTTTTATTCCTATATTCTTTTAACCCTAACTTATAGTAAACTAGCATTTTTTTGTCAAGGGAATTTAATTCCCCTTTTTTGCTAAGCAGTTCGTATACTTTTACAGGTTTTTCTTTTCCTTTTACTCTGATTATATCTAACTCTCTAACCTCAACAGAGTCCTTTACCTTTTCATATGTGTTTTCACTTATCATTATATAAGTCCCATAAAATTTATTAGCCCCTTCTAGTCTAGAAGCTAAGTTCACTTCATCTCCCATGGCTGTATAATCAAATCTATTTTCTGATCCCATATTCCCAACTAGCATATCTCCGGTATTTATTCCTATTCTGACTAAAATTTCTGGTAATCCCTCTTTTTTCCATATTTTCCTTAACTTAGAAAGTTTTTTTTGATATTCTAAAGCTGAATAACAACATTTTAAGGCATGATCCTTTAAATCTAAAGGAGCACCAAATATAGCCATTATCGCATCTCCTTCATATTTATCTACCATACCGTCGTTATCTAATATAATATCAGTCATTTTAGATAAGTATCTATTTAAAAATTCTACTAATTCTGTTGGATCCATTTTTTCTGAAATAGAAGTAAACCCTTGTATATCAGAAAAAAAAGCTGTCATTTCTTTTCTTTCCCCTCCAAGTTTAAGCTTGTCTGGATTTTTTAAGAGTTCATCTATTAATTTTGGATTTGTATAATGATTAAAAGCATCTTTAATTTTCTTCTTTTCAAGTTCTTCTCCAAAATAATTTATAACAGTTAGTATAAGATACATTCCAAAATAAGTTATTATGGGATAAAAAACTGGAATCCATATTCCATAATTAAATAATATCTGCGAAAATATCATATATATTAAAATTAAAAACACAACTAAAATATTCGTTATTACAAAACTAAAACGCTTTGTAGATAATATTAAAGTTAATAAAATTCCAAATATCGTTAAAATTATTATATTTATTCCTATGGTTATTCTCCTTAAATATTTTTGATCTATTAAATTCTGTATAGCAGTAGCATGTATTTCCACCCCAGGAATATTCCCATCATAAGGAGTTGGCCTTGAATCATATAAGCCCTTTGCAGTATCTGTATATCCAACTAATACAATTTTATTTTTTATTTTATCTTTATCAACTTTGTCTTCTAATATATCATAATATGATATATATTCAAATGTATGACCTTTTCCATAAAAATTAAGTAACTGAACTCCATTTTTATCTATTGGTATTTCTAATTTTAGTCCCCTTTGAGAAGAAGCATCTTCATATATTTTTACTGCCTCTTCATTTAAATCTAAAATAACATTTTCTTCCATATTCATATTAAATGCTTTTAAATATGTCAAAAGATACATAGGGGGGAAATATAAATTTGTATACTCTTCTAAAGTTGCAATTGCTATGTTTCTATATACTCCATCAGAATCTGGAGTACCTATTTGATAAGGCCCAACTCCATAAGCAAATTTACTTAATACCTCAATTGGTGGCATTATCTTATATACTTTTTCTGGATTAAAGCTCCTTTTGCCTGTTCGACCTACTTCCTGTATCTGGTTTAATAATCCATTAATATTAACATATCTACTTTTAATATATTCATCATTTTCTAATATCTCTTTGTTTAATATTGATTCTTCTTTTTTAGAAATATTATATGTCCCTATTGATACTATTGGGTTTTCCCTTAGTTTAGTAGCAAATTCATAGTCTTCTGATAAATCCAACTCATTTATCTTTTTTGCCAATACCATGGCAGTTTCTCTATCGATTTTTTTAGACTTATATCCATCTAATACTATTGATTTTAAATCATTTTTATAATCCAGTAAATTATCTGAAATAGCTTTTTCAGTAAAAGATATATCAAAACCTATACTTTTAGCTCCCATGTCACTTAATTTTTCAACTAGTTCTCCATGAATATCTCTAGCCCAAGGCCATTTACCTATTTGATTTAAACTCTTTTCATCAATCCCTATGATTACAACTTCGAAATCTTCTCGCTTTTGTTCCCCTCTTATTTTATATCTTACATCTAAACTTTTTAGTTCAAATATTTCAAAAAAGCTAAGTTGTAAATTTGAATATGCAAAATAACTCAAGGATATTATAATTGTTATTATTATTCCTATTGAAAATGACTCTCTCTTAATCATAATATCCTCCTATACAAATTCTTATTATAAGATATGTAAAATCACTATAAAATATCTCTATAAAATTCCTCTGTTGACTTTGAAGTAATACCATTTTTAAATAATTCTATATCTTTTTTGACAGTTGCTGCTCTTTTAGCAACTTTATATGATATTTTCCCGTCTACATATAGCTTTGTTATGGATTGGTCAAAGGTATGCATTCCATAAATATCCTCTCCATTTTTTAATAATTGTGGAATAGTATTTTCATGTTTAATCTCTCTTATGGCCTCACGTACAGTAGGAGTAGTTCTCATTATCTCAGTTGCTATAACTCTTATATCATCTTTACCCTTTAATAATCTTTGAGATACAACTGCTTTTAAATTATTAGCTAATTTTAATTTTACTTGTTTCTGCTTAGAGCCTGAATAAAAATCCATAATTCTGTGTATAGCTTGAGAAGAATTAACTGTATGAAGAGTACTTATTACAAGATGACCAGTTTCAGAAGCTTTTAAAGCCATATCTATAGTCTCTTTATCCCTTAATTCTCCAATATATATAATGTCTGGATCTTGTCTAAGCATATATTTTAAAGCAGATTTGTATGAGTCTACATCATATAATATCTCTCTTTGACTTATTATAGATTCTTTATCTTTAAAAATATATTCTATAGGATCTTCTGCCGTAATTATATGTTTTTTCTGTGTTTTATTTATATAATTTATCATGGCTGAAATAGTTGTACTTTTACCATTTCCTGCAGCTCCTGTCACTAAAATAAGACCTCTTTCTTCTTCTAATATCTCTTTAAATGTTTCAGCAGGTAAGTTTAATTCTTCAAAGGTTTTTACCTCTTGACTTATTCTTCTAAGAGCAAGGGCAGGAGATCTTTTTTGTTTATATATATTAATTCTGTATCTATTTTTATTATCTTTCGTATAAGATATATCTAAATTATTAGTTTCTTCAAATCTAGATCTTTCTTCTGATGTAAATAAATCTTCTAAAATATTTTTTATTTCCTTTTTTTTTATTTTATTAAATTTTTTATCTAAAAAAATTAATTCTCCTTCGACTCTAACAACAGGAACACTATCTTCCTTTAAGTGTATATCAGAAGCATTTAATTTTTCAGATTCATTTAAAATTTTATCTAACATTTTTCCTCCCTAATTTACAATCTTTATTTAAAATACAAGTTGAACAATCATAACTTCTTGCTTTACAAACTCTTCTTCCATGATGTATAAGTAAATTAGACAATATAAACCAATCTCTTTTTTGAATAATATCTTTTAAATAATATTCTATCTTTTTTGGACTTTTCATATCCACAAACCCTATTCTGTTAGATAACCTTCTTACATGGGTATCAACTGTTATAGCAGGTTTTTCAAATATATGGCCCATTATAACATTGGCAGTTTTTCTTCCTACTCCAGCTAATTTTGTCAGGTCTTTAATCGTATTCGGGATTTTTTCATTAAATTCTTCAATTAATTGTCTACTACACTCTTTTATATTTTTAGCTTTATTTTTATAAAAACCTGTAGAATATATAAGTTTTTCCAGTTTATTTTGGGAGATATTCACAAAATCTTCCATTGTTTTATATTCATTAAATAATTTTTCTGTTACTATGTTTACTCTCTTATCTGTACATTGTGCAGATAGAATTACTGCTACTAAAAGTTGAAAATCTGTATTATAATTTAAAGCAACCTTAGGTTCTCCATACTCTTTTTTTAATTTTTCTACTACTATACGAGCAGTTTTTATTTTTTGGGCTCTTTCATCGTCTCTTTTTACAGGATTTAAATATTTATAATCTAACTTTTTATAAATCTCTTTTTCATTTTTTATTTTTTTATAATCTTGTATATTTTTTTCTCTTAGAATATCTTTCATGACTTTTATATATTTTTTATTTCCTGTTGAAGTCCAAAGAGAATAATAATATTCATCTTGCTCAGCTATTATCTGTAATTTTATATTACCTTTTAGCAAAAAATTCCCATTTTCATCTATTTTTTTTTTTACTCTTTTATAACTTAATATGTCTTGATATGTTTTTTCTGGAAAACTATTTACGATAATATCTATATCTCCTACCGTGTCTCTTTTTCTTCTTAAACTTCCTGTGGAATTATGCTCATATCCTTTTTCCTTTAAATATTTTGATATCTCATCAAATTCTTTATTTGCTATTTCAAATTTTACTCTTTTATCTTTATTTTTAGACATTTTCACCCTCTTCTATTTTATTATTATTTTATATTTATAAATATTTTACAACATAATATCATAAAAATCAATAAAAACTTCTATTACTACTTAATAAAATTAAAATATTTATAAAAATATCGAGGCATATTTTCATAAATATACCTCGATATTAATTCTCTGTTTATTTTTTATTTCCTTTATTTTTTAACAATATTTGCAATTCCTTCTTCAATTTATTAATTTTAACTGGTTTAATCAGAAAAGAATCAAATATATTATTTTTTTGTAACTTTGGATTATTATCAGAAACGGCACTCGCTCCAATAACTTTTATTTTTTCATCTCTACTTTTTATTTCCTCACATAATTTAATCCCATTATATTTTGGTAAATTTATGTCTGTAATTATTATATCGTATTCCTTTAATTCAAATTTTTCTAAAGCTGATTTTCCATCTAAAACTCTATCTACATTCATTCCTATATCTAATAACATCTTCTCCATTATCTCTGCTGTTATTTCTGAGTCTTCAACTAATAAAACATTTCCATGTAATTTTATAGATTCTTTTTTGTCATCTTGAATCTCCTCTTCAGAAATTTCAGTTGGTATTGTTACAGTTATTTTAGTTCCGTCCCCTTTTTTGCTCTCTACATCTATAGTTCCATCCATCTTTTCTATAAGTTTTTGAGTGATGGAAAGTCCTAAACCAGTTCCACCGTATTTTTTATATATGGAATTATCCAATTGATCATATCTATTAAATAATCTTTCTAAAGCCTCTTTATCCATGCCTATTCCAGTGTCCTTTACTATTATTTGTAATTTTGGAGAACTTTTTTTATCTTTTATACTTACTTTAATATTTACATATCCCTTATCGGTAAATTTAATTGAATTAGAACATAAATTATTTAAGATCTGTCTAGTTCGAACATCATCTCCCTTTATCATCTTTGGCATATCATCATCAATATCCAAATTTAGCTTAATACCTTTATCTTTAGATAATTTCTCAAACATCATAAAGACTTCTTCACTCAGTTGTTTTATATCAAAAAAGGTATACTCTAAATTGTAATCCTCTTTTTCCAATTTAGAATATTCTAAAACTTCATTTATTATACGTGAAAGAGCAGAAGCAGAATGCTTCAACATACTTACATATTTCTTTTGAAAATCTGTTAATTTAGTATCACTTAAAATATCCAAGCACCCTATAATTCCATTCATAGGAGTTCTTATTTCATGGCTCATATTAGCTAAAAATACTCCTTTTGCTTCTGCTAATTTCTGAGCCGCTTTCTTTTCTTCTTCCATCTTTTTTGCCATATATTCTTTTATCTTATATCTTGTTCTCAGGTATATAATGAGATAAATTAAAGCTAGTAACAAAACTACATATATAGCATAGGCTAATTTACTTCTCCATATTGGTGGATTAATTTTTATAGAATAATCAGTACTTTTATCCCCCCACTGTCCATAAATATTTCCACCATAAACAGAAAGAGTATATTCCCCTGGAGGGACCTTTGTATAAGACACCCTTGAAATATCAGACTCTCTCCATTTATCATCAAATCCTTTTAATTTATATTTATATCGGTTAGTTCTGGGATTATTAAAATTCACCATATTAAAATCCAAAACAAAATAATTTTCATCATAATTTAGTTCAAATTCATTTTTTATTTCTCTAGGTTCATTAAAAACAGAAAACTCTTTTAATTCTATTTTAAAATTTTTATTCCACAATACATCTTCCTCTTTAAAAGCCGTTAAACCTGATATACCACCAAAATATAGGATGTTTTCGTTATTTTTAAAACACGCTCCTATATTAAATTCGTTATTTTGCAAACCATCATTCATATCATAATTAAACATATTATATGTCTTCATATCTAGTTTAACTAGACCTCTATTTGTACTTAACCATAAATTATTGTCTTTTTTTAAAATTCCATATATAGTATTATCCACTAGGCCATTTTCTGTATCTATAATTTTAATCTTCTGGGTTTTTAAATCCAGTATATTTAATCCGCCGCCCCATGTTCCAACCCACACTTTATCTTCTATCTTTTTTACAACCCATGCTGAGTTTTTTGAAAGATTAGAATTTTCGGAATTATATATCTCCATATTTCCAGTTTTATAATTAAATTTAGAAAATCCATTGTCTTCAGATCCAACCCAAATATGATTATCTTCTCCTAATTCAATATCCCATATATAATCATCGTGAATTTTATGAATCCCATTTTCTTTACTATATATTTGAAGATCTTGATTTTTTAAATTAAATCTCCATAATCCGTCTCCATAGGTTCCTAACCATAAAAAATTATCAATCTTTTTAATCGTCGTAATCTTATTAGTATATCCTTCATAATTATAATTTTTTAAATCATATGTTTTGCGATTCACTCTATATAGTCCATCTCCCCATGTTCCAACCCAAATATAAGGACCGACAACTTCAAAAGACCATATACTTTTGTCTTTTAAAATATTTGTGTATCTATTTTTATCTTTTAAATATATACTAATTCCATTAGATGTCCCAATCCATATCTTATTTCCAGTATCGTGTACAGCCCATATATTTCCCTTGCTCATCTTATTAATTCCAGAAGTAGGCCTATTGTATTTAAATTTTGTAATCTTATCTAAACCGCCCGTTCTTAAATTTCCAACCCATAAATTTTTATCGCGATCCTCATATACACAACTTATCCTATCATTTGATAAACTATAAGGATCACTCTCTATATTTTGATATCTAAAATAATTTCTGGATTTACCAGTGTGTTTTATCAATCCAAAACCAGTCCCTATCCACATAATACCTTTACTGTCTTCTGTAAAACTAAATATTTCTGTGTCTTGGGCATCTCCTTTAAATAAGAAATTTCCAAAATTATCATGCTTAAACCACCTTTTTTGACTTCCTATCCACATATTCCCTTTGGTATCTATATAAATCGCATTTACTCTCGTTTTGATATTTTCATATCTCTTATTTTCTTTTTTGCTATTTAAATCATAACTCAATACTCCATTTTCTGTTCCTAAATATAATTTATCTGATTTTCTAGCAATTGAGTAAACTTCTGTTTTATCTAACTCTTTAATTTTAAATAACTTTTTGTTTTCTAATTTATATAATCCACTATCTGCCCCTATCCATATATTATCCAAATTATCTTCATAAATATCTCGGATGCTTATTTCTGATATTCTATCAAAGTTATTCTTAGAATAATTATACTTGTTTAATCCTTTTCTAGTTCCAACCCAAAGATTCCCATTTTTATCCACATGTAATTTTCTGATGAGCGAATCATATAGACTGTTTTCATTCTTTCTCTGATGATAATAGGCTTCAAAATTTTCACCATCATATCGATTCAAACCTCCAGAGGTCCCTATCCAAAGATACCCTTTTTTGCCCTGAACTATTGTTCTAACTGTTGATTGAGATAACCCATCTTTAACTGAGTAATTTAAGAATTTTATGTCATTTATATCATGTTTTGATTCACCTAAAACTAGAATGCTTAATATTAGAAAAAATAATATTTTCTTCATAATTCCTCCTTAATCTGATTTATGAGATCTCACAATTATGGCTTCCCTCCATTTTATATACTTCCAACGCTTGCCCTTACAGAAAACTTATATCCTTATCCCTCGTAAGACAGGCTGTGTCGTAATACAGAAAATCGACATAATTATGTTTTTTGTAGGGGTAATGCCTTGTGATTACCATGATTTCATTTCTAAACTGTACGTATATTTACATACACAAATATATTTTACTATCTTTTTTCTTTATAATCAAATTTATTTTATATTTTTATTTATAATAATAACTAAAATTATACAAAAATTCCTAAACATAAATAAAAGTACGCCTTTGAATACACAAAAGCGCACTTATTTCATCTCCATATTTTATTTTTTAGTACTCCATATTCATTAAAGCTACGATTTATTGTAAATTTTAAAACTAGATAAACACTTGTTATTCTAGTTACATATATAGCTATCATAATGGCTATCTGATATTTTATAGCTAACAGAGGAGAAGACCCTCCTAATATTTGCCCTGTCATCATTCCAGGTAATGCAACTAACCCAATTGTAGCTATAGAAACTAAAGTAGGATTTATCGAAGCAATTAGTGCATCTCTTATAAAAGGTTTAATAGCTTCATCTCTACTTGCTCCTAATCCCAAAGAAAATAAATATTTTTCTTCGTTTTCCTGAATGGCTTTATAAAAATTATTCATTCCAATTATATTTCCTTTTAAAAAATTACCAAGTAGCATCCCACCTATGGATATTATATATTTTGCCTCTAAGAGGTTTTCGACTTTTATTATAACCAAGTTAAAATAGCTCAGCATAAATATTAAAGTAATAATTATAGATCCAAATACTGGTATAAAAAATATTTTAAATTTTAAATTACTTTTAGATATTACTGAAGAAGATGCTACTGCAACCATTGTTATAAGCCATAGGATATTCAAAAATGGGTTATTCATATCAAATACAACTTCTAAAAATATTCCTACCAACGATAACTGTAAAAACATTCTCGCCACAGATATAAAGGTTTCCTTTATTATATTTAATTTATATACTTTACTTAATATCACTGGAATAATTAAAAGAAATAGAGAAAAAATTAAAGAAATCCATGAAATTTCTTGAGCTCCCATATTAACTCCTCTCCAAATTTATTATTCTAAATTCGTCCCTTTTTTGAAAAACATCATCATGTGATATTGCTATAATTGTTTTACATGATTTTATTATATTATCCGCTACTATCTCCTTTAATTCTGGATCCAAAGCAGATGTTATTTCATCTAATAAATATACTTTTTTGTCCAACAACCTAGAGATAATAATGGCCATTCTCTGTCTTTCTCCTCCAGATAAATTTTTAATATTTTTTTGTAAAATTGTTCGCTCTAATTTATATTTTTCTAACTCTGTATATAAATTCTGTTTATTTAAATCTATATTTTTATTTACTTTATAATTAAAAATTTCTTTTATTATTTCCAAAACATTCATATTGGGAAAATCTACTCCTTGACTTATATAACTCAATTTTTCTCGTATTTCCCAAATGTTTTCATCATCTACCAATACGTTATCATAAAAGACTTTTCCACTATCGGGTTCTTTAAATCCCAAAATTACCTTCAAAATAGTACTTTTACCAGTTCCAGAAGGTCCTTTTAAAAGTATCTTTTCCCCTTTTTTGATTTTCATATTAAAATTATTAAGCACCTGTTTGTCTTGATATTTTATGTTTATATTTTTCAATTCTATCATTTTTTTCACCTCTGTTTTATAAATTTTTCCACAAAATTCATGTTTTTTTACAGTTATACACTAGATTATCCACTTTTTGGAGCTTTTTTCTAAGAAATATTTCTAGTTTTGCACATTTTATCTACTTATCCACGTGGTTTTCCACAAAATTATGTGTATTCCTCTTTAACTGGAATAATATAAGGTAGTCCATTTTTAGGATGATCTATAATCATAAAATTCATTTTATAAACTTTTTTGATATTCTCATAACTAATAACTTCTCTAGGATCTCCATTTGCAATTATTTTTCCTTTATCTAATAATATTATTTTATCACTATATTGGACTGCCAAATTTATATTGTGTAATACTGTTATTACTGTGGTATTCTTTTTTGCATTTATTTTTTTTAAAGTATCCATTATTTCCATCTGATGATGTATATCTAAATGAGAAATTGGTTCATCTAACATCATGATTTCAGAATTTTGTACTATAGATCTTGCTATAATAACTCTTTGTAACTCTCCCCCACTTAGCTCGTTAATACTTTTTTGTCGAAATTTCCATGTATAAGTTGTCTCCATTGCTTCTTTTACGATTTTTTTATCTCTATTTGTTTCTTTGGAAAATCTGCTAACATAGGGATATCTTCCCATCATAACGATATCATATACTGTAAAATCAAAATTAAAATTTACCTGTTGCGATACATATGATATTTTTTGAGATAATTCCTTTTTTGAATATTTTTTTATACTTTTATCAGATATCTTTATATCCCCTCTTTTAAAAGTTAAAAGATCCAGCATTAATTTTAAAAGAGTTGTTTTTCCAGATCCATTTGGTCCTATTATACTTGTTATTTCTCCATTTTTTATACTTAAATTAATATTTTTTAATACTTTCTCTTTTTTGTACGCAAAATCTAAATTTTTAATTTTTATTTCAGACATTATATAAACACCTCTTCTTTAGTTTTATATAATAACCAAATAAAATAAGGTGTTCCCACTAAAGCTGTTATAATTCCGATTGGAAGTTCAGAAGGTGATATAAGTACCCTTGCTATTATATCAGAAAGCATTAAAAATATTGCACCAAAAATTCCGGATAATGGTATTAGATACCTATTATTTGAGCCTATTAATAACCTTACTATGTGTGGTACTATAAGTCCTACAAATGGAATTATTCCACTACTTGCAACTATAAATGCTATCATAATTGAAGATACAACTAGTATTATCTTTTTTGTTTTTTCTACATCTATTCCTAAAGTTTTTGCTGTCTCTTCACCAGTTAATATTATATTTAATTCTCTAAAGAAAAAATATAATATCCCTGAACCAATAAATATAACTGGAGTTAAAACTATAATATCTCTCCAGGTTGCAGAATTAACACTTCCCATTATCCAAAAAAATATCTCTCCCATCTGTTTTCTCTTTAGTATCATAACAAATGAGATTAAAGAGGAAAAAAATAAATTTACAGATATCCCAGATAATAAAAGAGTCACAACTGGCAAAATATTTTTAACCTTTGCTATTTGATAAACTAAAATTAATGTCAAAAAAGCTCCAAAAAAGGCAAAAATACTAATAACTGTAAAACTATATTGGAACACTGAAAAGAAAACCATTCCCAGAGTCGCTCCAAGGGCTGCTCCTGAGGATATCCCTAGCACATAGGGGTCTGCCATTGGGTTTTTAAATACACTTTGATACACAGCTCCTATTGTGGCTAAACCTATTCCTATAATTCCAGATAATATAGTTCTAGGCAATCTTAATTTATATAAAATAACACCATAAGTTTTATTTATATCAAAATCTATATTTAATGTTTTGTTTAATATAATTTTAATTGCATCAAAAAAGGGGATTTTAACTGTTCCAATTGTAACTGAAAAAATTATCGTTATTAAAGATATAATAATCGATATTATAAATAATATTTTATATTTCTGATTCCTTTTTTGATTAACCATTTATTTCACCTTATCCAAAATTTATTATTTTAATGCTCTTTCTGTATTAATAATATTACTTAACTGTTTAATCCCCTTTATCAATCTAGGCCCTTGAATATCTATTAGATCTTGATTTATTGTATACACTCTGTCCTTCTTAACTGCTTCTAACTCCTTATATCCCGAACTTTTCATTAAATTTTCCTTTACTCCATCTTTATTTGAGCATATTATAATATAAGGATCGCCTTTAATTATACTCTCCATATTATATTTCCAGCCTTTTAAATCTTTGGCAATATTTTTTCCCCCTGCAATTTCAATCATTTCGTTTATATATGTATTCCCTCCTGCTGTATATTCACCATAGCGACCAAATGATATAACATAATATACCGATAATTTCTTTTTATCCTTATTTTCGATTTTAATATTTTTTACTTCACTTTTTAATTTAGTGATTAATTTTTCTCCTGAATTTTGAGTATTAGTTACCTTTGATACTCTTTTTATTGTTTCATATAATCCATTAAATTTTTTCCCTCCATAAATTGCAATAACTTTTTTGTCTAATCTTTCCAGCTTTTCCACCATCTTTTTATTAAAGTGAGTAGATACCAATATTACATCAGGATCTAAATCTAATATAGTTTCTAGATTTGGATCTAATAATCCTCCTACTTTTTTGACATCTTCAGTTTTTTTTGGGTAATTATCATAATTACTTATTCCTACTATTTTTTCTTCTAACCCCAATTCAAATAAAATTTCTGTTATATTTGGAGCAATAGAAATAATTTTATCTGGTTCTTTTTCTATTGTAACATTTCGATTATATGAATCCGTTATATTTAAAGGATATTCTGTACCATAAATTACCCCTGATAACAACAAAAATACTAAAATACCTAAACTCTTTTTCATTTTTTTCTCCTCAATATTTTTCACTTTCTCTTTTTATCTTATACCTGTTCTATCATTTCTTTTCTTTTTTCTCTTTTCTTTCTTCTCTATTATCTCTTTTCTCTGCTCTTAAATCCCCAAACTACTTTTAGCTACTTGCCTTATATGACGATTTTCCATTTGAAATTCCTTTACTAGTTCTTTCATTTTTAAACGTT
>JBNJFI010000046.1:12558-16159 GCA_051746725.1 Fusobacteriota bacterium | reverse complement strand
AATATGAATTTAGGAGGCAGTAATAATGGATATAAAGCAAGAAGTTAAAAGGCAGATGGAAATTTTAAAAAGAGGCGTTGAAGAACTTATAGGTGAAAAAGAATTAGAAGAAAAACTAGAAAGATCTTTGAAGGAAGATAAACCTTTAAAAATAAAATATGGGATAGATCCCACAGGTAATTCAATTCATATAGGACATGCTGTTCCAATTAGAAAACTAAAGCAATTTCAAGACTTAGGACATACAGTTCAGTTTTTGATAGGTAACTTTACTGCAAAAATAGGTGATCCAACAGGAAAAAGTAAAACAAGAGAGGTTTTATCAGATGAAGAAATAAAAGAAAATATAAAAGGATATTTAGATCAAATAAGTATAATATTAGATGTTGAAAAAACCCAAGTTAGATACAATGCAGATTGGTTATCAAAATTAAATATGGAAGATATATTTGAACTTATGGCTCAATTTACAGTTTCAAAAATGACAAGTCGTGAAGATTTTGCAAAGCGTTTAGAAGCAAATCAGCCTGTTAGTTTAGTAGAATTTATGTATCCGATTATGCAAGGGTATGATTCTGTTGCTTTAGAATGTGACGTTGAATTAGGAGCTACAGAGCAAAAATTTAATATATTAAGAGGGAGAGACCTACAGAAATCTAACGATCAAGAACCTCAAGTGTGCATGCTGATGCCTATATTAGAAGGTACAGATGGAGTAGAAAAAATGAGTAAATCTTTAGGGAATTATATTGGTCTTAAAGATGAACCTAACGATATGTTTGGAAAAGTTATGTCGATTTCAGATGAATTAATGATTAAATATTATAAAATGGTTACAGAAATCCCGTTGGAAAAAATAGAAAAGATGGTAGAAGATATAAAAAATGGAGACTATCATCCTATGAATGCAAAAAAATATTTGGCACGAGAAATAGTAAAAATGTATCATGGAGAAGAAGAGGCAAAAAAGGCAGCAACTTTTTTCAATCAGAAATTCAGCAAGAATGAAGTTCCAGATGATCTACCTGAAGTACAAGTTAAAGAAGATAAAATCAATATAATAGATCTTATATATTCTAAATTGGAATTCAGTGAATCTAAAAGCCAAGCTAAAAGATTGATTAAAGGAAATGCTGTAAGTATAGATGGTAAGAAAATTAAAGATATATGGAAAGATGTAGAGATAAAAGATGGAATGGTTATAAAAGTAGGGAAAAAACGAATGGCAAAACTTATAAAATAGGTATTATAGATTAATAAATTATAAGTTAGTTTGGAGGTGACTATGAAAAGGTTGGGGATAAAGTACCTTTCAGAAGGCATGGAAGTTGGACGTCCAATCTATAGAGCAGATGGTCGTATTTTGCTGGGGAAAGGCGTGAAATTAACTAAAAAATATATATCTAGACTTCCTCAACAGGGAATAACGTCTATATATGTTAAAGATCGAAGGCTTGAAGATGTTGAGGTTTCATATTTAATATCTCAAAATTTACAAATAACTGCTCTAAAAAAAGTAAAAGAGGTTAATGATGCCATTGCAGATAAATATAATAGTTATAAAAAAGGGAATTCAAAAAAGAGTGATAATCTTAGATTTTTAGAGGATATACATACGGATATTCATGAAATAGCAAAAGAAATAGTGGAAGATTTTTCTCTTGTTAAAAATCCCATGATAAACCTAGTTGATTCTAGGTCAAATGATGATTATATATATAATCATATGTTAAATGTAGCTATTTTAGCAATTTTAATAGGAAAAGGATTGGGTTATAAAGAAGATAAATTAGTTGATTTAGCAAAAGGCTGTTTAATACATGATGTGGGAATACTAATAAAAGTTCCAGAAGAAGTAAGGATGAAAAAAGGGGATTTAACTGATGAAGAATATAATCTTATAAAGGAACATGCAGAATTTGGATATAGGTATTTAAAACAAATGAGAGGATTTAGCATATTATCCGCCCATGTAATTTATCAACATCACGAACGCTATAATGGAAAAGGTTACCCTAGAGGATTAAAAGAAGATGGGATAACTGAATATGGTTATATAGCAGGGTTAGCAGATGTTTATGATGCTATTACCAATAACAAAGTTTATAAGTTAAGAGTTTTACCAGATAAAGCAAGGGAATTTTTATTAGTTTCTAAAGATAAATTTTTTCCAGGTTATATAATAGAACAGTTATTAAAAAGAATTCCCGCTTATCCAAATGGAACCACAGTATTACTATCAAATAGAGCTCTAGGAGTAGTAGTAAAGCAAAATAAAGATAATCTATCTAGACCTGTAGTCAGAATTTTGAATGAAAAAGGAGAAGAACTCAAAAAAGGGTATGATATAAACCTAAATAAAACGAATTCGTTATTGATAAAAAAAGTTTTAGATTAAATTTTATAAACAATATGTGATTTGTAAACTGATAATAACCTTGACAAAGTAGGGTAAAATATAGTATAATAAATTATATTTCTGAGGTGAAAAAATGATAATAACAATAAGTGATTTAAAAAAAGAAGATAACATTATTGAAGTTCAAGACGAATTAAAAGTCTCTGTTGATGAAAAAGAGGTAAAGGTTAAGCCCAATATTATTGTAACATTGGTATCTGATGATGAAATTGCTGTAAATGGCAGTTTAGAATATGTCAGAGAGTTAACTTGTGTAAAATGCTTGAAAAAGTTTAAAAAAGATCTATATTCGGAAATTAATACTATTTTTATGCCAGAAGCTATTTATAATGAAGAAATAGAGGCAGAGTCAAATAAAAATGGTTATAATCCCGATGAACCTATTAATGAAAAATTAACAGATGATCAAATTGATTTAACGAAATTGATCAGGGAATATTTATTATTGGAAACGCCTGAATACCCAAAATGTAGCAAAGATTGTACTGGGTTGGAAGAAATGAAGGATTATGATAATAAAGGAATGGATCCAAGGTGGCAACAACTTTTAGATATAACTAACGAAAAATAGGAGGTGGAAAGAATGGCAGTATCTCCAAAGAAAACTTCAAAAGCTAAAAAAGGAATGAGAAGATCTCATCATGCTTTAAAGGCATCTCAATTAGCGACTTGTTCAAATTGTGGTGCACCTAAGAGACCTCACAGAATGTGTTTGGAATGTGGTTTTTATGGTGAAAAACAGATAATAGGAGCAGAAGAGGAAGTTGAAATAACTGAATAAAAGTGATACTACAAAAAAAGCAAGGTGTGCATCTTGCTTTTTTGTAATAAGGAGGCAAAAATGAAGATAGCACTAGATGCTATGGGGGGAGATTATGGCCCTAAAATCACAGTTAAAGGTGCTGTACAGGCATTAGAAGAGATTAAAGACTTAGAAATTAAATTAATAGGAGATTCTTTAAATATCAAAAAAGAATTAACAAAATATAATTATGATGAAAAAAGACTCGAAATTATTCATACAGATAAAAAATTGGAAATTAATGAAGGGGATTCAATTTCTAGAAAAGTTAGGAATAACCCAAAAGCTTCTATGAACATAGCTTTAAAAATGGTAAAAGAGGGAAAAGCTGATGGTTCTGTTTCAGCGGGGAATACAGGCGCCCTTATGACTTCAAGTTT
>JBNJFI010000046.1:0-12458 GCA_051746725.1 Fusobacteriota bacterium | reverse complement strand
ATTGGTTCCTATGTTCCAGAAAAAATAATGACAAATAAAGATTTAGAAGATATAGTAGATACATCAGATGAATGGATTCAAACAAGGACAGGAATAAAAGAAAGAAGAATTTCTAAAGAAACAGAAGCTACATCTGATTTAGGATTAAAAGCAGCTAAGAAGGCATTAAAAGATGCCAATATAAAAGCAAATGAATTGGATTTAATAATTGTGGCAACAATAACTCCAGATTATCCCTTTCCAGCAACTGCTGCAATAATTCAAGATAAATTAGGGGCAAAGGAAGTTGCGGCATTTGACTTAGAGGCAGCTTGTACAGGTATGATTTATGGACTTGTTACAGGTGCTAATTATATAGCAACAGGTATGTATAAGAAGGTTTTAGTAATAGGGTCGGAGACTCTTTCAAAAATAATTGATTGGGAAGACAGAAATACATGTGTTTTATTTGGAGATGGAGCTGCAGCCGTTGTTTTAGAAGAAGTAGAAGAAGATTATGGAATAAAATCATATAATTTAGGAGCTAGAGGTAGTGGTGGACATACTTTAGATCAACCTGGTGGAGGAAGTAGAAATCCAGCTACTGAAGAAACAGTAAAAAATAAGATGCATTATTTAAAAATGAAAGGCAAAGAAGTTTTTAAATTTGCAGTTAAGGCTTTGCCTGAAACAACAAAGAAAACTTTAAATAGAATAAATATGACACCTGACGATGTCGATATATTTATTCCTCATCAGGCTAATACTAGAATTATAAATGCAGCAGCAAAGAGATTAAAACAACCTATATCTAAATTTTATACTAATTTAGATAGGTATGGAAACACCTCATCAGCTTCAATAGGATTGGCATTAGATGAAGCAGTAAAAGACAAAAAAGTCAAAAAAGGTGATAATTTACTATTAGTAGGTTTTGGTGCCGGATTAACATACGGTTCTTGTTTATTAAAATGGTCTAGGGAGGAAAACTAAAAGATGAATACGAGATTATGTAATTTATTAGATATAGAATTTCCAATATTTCAAGGGGCAATGGCTTGGATAGCAGATGGAAATTTAGCAGGTCATGTTTCAAAAGCAGGAGGTTTAGGAATAATAGCTGGTGGTGGAATGCCCCCGGAATTATTAAGAAAAGAAGTTAAAATTGCAAAAGAAATAACAGACAAACCTTTTGCAGTAAATCTTATGTTAATGATGGATCATGTTAAAGAACAAATAGAGGTATGTATAGAAGAAGGGGTTCAGGTTGTAACTACTGGAGCAGGAAATCCAGGTCCATATATGAAAAAATTGAAGGGTGCTGGAATAAAAGTGATACCTATAGTTCCATCTGTAGCTTTGGCAAAAAGAATGCAAAGAAGTGGGGCAGATGCAATTATAGTTGAAGGAATGGAAGCTGGAGGACATGTTGGTAATTTAACTACAATGGCTTTATTACCTCAAGTAGTAGAAGCTGTAAAAATTCCAGTTATAGGAGCTGGAGGGATAGCAACTGGAAAGCAATTTTTAGCTGCAATGGCTTTAGGGGCAGATGGTGTACAGGTTGGTACAAGATTTATCGTTGCAAAAGAGTGTACAGTTCATCCAGAATATAAAAAAGAAATATTAAAAGCTAGAGATAGAAGTACAGTAGTAACAGGTCATAAAACTGGTCATCCAGTTAGAATAATAAAAAATAAGTTGGCTAGACAGTTTATTAAAATGGAAGAAGAGGGTGCTTCAGTTGAAGAGTTGGAAAAATTAGGTTCAGGTAAACTTAGACTTGCTGCAAGAGATGGAGATACGGATCAAGGGAATGTTATGTCTGGTCAAGTAGCAGCTATGGTTAAAAAAGAAGAAACTTCTGAAGAGATTATACAAGATTTTATGAATGGTTTAAAAGAAGAGATGAAAATTTTACAAAAAAGATTTGAAATATCTTAATTATTTTTATTAGAATAGGGAGGAAAAATGTCAAAGATAGCTTTTTTATTTCCTGGTCAAGGTTCTCAGGAAGTTGGAATGGGAAAAGATATTTATGAAGAGTATAATGATATAAAAAAAATGTATGACGATATATTAGAAAACATGGGTGAGCTTAAAGAGATTATGTTTAATGGTCCTGAAGAAACTTTAAAAGAGACGAAATATACTCAACCAGCAATAGTTTTGAATTCATTAGCCTTAACTAAGTTATTAAAAGAAAAAGGAATCCGTCCAGATTATGTAGCGGGTCATAGCTTAGGAGAATATTCAGCACTAGCTGCTTCTGGTATTTTAACTGACAAAGAGGCAGTTTTACTGGCGAAAGAACGAGGAGAAATAATGACAGAAGTAGCGAGTAAAGTAGATGGAACAATGGCAGCTATAATAGGATTAACTGCAGAAAAAATTGAAAATATATGTGTGGATATCCAAGGGATAGTGGAGGCAGTTAATTATAACTCTCCAGGACAAACTGTAATAGCTGGTAGCAAAGAGGCTGTCAAAAAAGCATGTGAGAAATTAAAAGAGGCAGGTGCTAAAAGAGCAATAATTTTACCTGTATCAGGTCCTTTTCATTCGAAATTAATGAAAGAAGCAGGGGATAGATTAAAAGAAGTTTTTGATAAATTTCAATTTAAAAATCCGGTTATAAAATTAATAGCAAATACTGACTCAAAGGAGTTAAGCAAAAAAGAAGAGATAAAAGAAGAACTTTATCGACAAACCTTTGGACCTGTGAAATGGGTTGATACTATGAATAAATTAGTAGAAGCTGGTGTAACAGAATTTTATGAAATTGGACCAGGTCGAGTTTTAAAAGGATTAGCAAGAAAAATTGATCGAAAAATAAAAGTTAAAAATATAAGGAATATTAAAGATCTAGAAAAAATAAATAAAAGTTAAAAATAAATATAGTTAAGATAATAAGGAGGATATTGTGATTGATTTAAAAGGAAAAGTAGCAATAGTAACTGGATCTGCTCAAGGAATAGGGAAAGAAATAGCAATAAAACTAGCAGAGGCAGGATCTAATATAGTAGTAACAGATATATTAGATAAAGGAATAGAAACTGCTAAAGAGATACAGGATAATTATGGAGTTAAAACAATATTTATAAAGTCAAATGTGGCTAAGATGGATGGAGCCAAAAGCTTAATTAAAGAAACTTTAAAAGAATTTGATAATATAGATATATTAGTTAATAATGCAGGAATAACAAGAGATAAACTTTTTTTAAGAATGAAAGAAAAAGATTTTGATCAAGTAATAGATGTAAACTTAAAAGGAGTATTTAACTGTACTCAAGCAGTATTTAGAAAAATGTTAAAACAAAGATCAGGAAGTATTATAAACATATCTTCAGTTATAGGTCTGATAGGGAATGTTGGTCAAGTTAATTATTCTGCTTCAAAGGCAGGAATATTAGGAATAACTAAGTCTGTAGCAAGAGAAGGAGCTAAAAGAGGTATAAGGGTGAATGCTGTTGCTCCAGGATTTATTAAAACAGATATGACCGAAATTTTAAAAGAGGACGTTCAAAAGCAAATTTTAAGTGAAATACCTCTTGGAGAAATGGGAACTCCTGAAGATGTTAGTAATGCGGTTTTATTTTTAGCTTCAGATCTTTCAAAATATGTAACAGGTCAAACATTGACTGTTGATGGTGGAATGGTTATGCAATAATCAAGTAAAATTATTTGCAAAAATAGTATAAATTTGGTATATTTATTGTAGTACTAAAAATATAAAAGGTTAATTATAAGGAGGTGTATTAGATGGCAGTTTTAGATCAAATAAAGGAAGTAATAGTTGATCAATTAGGAGTTGATCCAGAAAGAGTAGTACCTGAAGCCTCTTTTATTGATGATTTCGATGCGGATTCTCTTGATACAGTAGAATTGATAATGGAATTTGAAGAAGAGTTTGATGTTGAAATCCCTGATGAAGAAGCGGAAAAACTTAAAACAGTTCAAGATGTTTTAGATTATGTTAAAGAAAATGCATAAATAATGAACTATAGCGGATATTAAATATATCCGCTATAGTCATATTAATATATTTTTAATAATACAATAAAGATATATTAATATGAAATGTATAATTAATACTATATTCTTTTCTAATTTGTTAACAAAACAAGTTATGAGTATAAAAATAAATTTATGTATAGGAGAGGAGAATTTTATGGAGTTTCCAGAATTAAAGATAGGAAAATTAAGACCTAAGTACCCTATAATTCAAGGTGGAATGGCAATAAAAGTATCTATGGCTAAACTAGCAGCAGCAGTAGCTAATGAAGGCGGAATAGGACTTATTGCAGGGACAGCTCTTAAAGTAGAAGAATTAAAAGAGGAAATAAAAAAAGCAAAAGAACAGACTGAGGGAATAATTGGTGTAAATATAATGTTTGCAGCAACAGATTTTATGAAAGGAATAAAAGCCTCAATTGAAGCAGGTATAGATGTAATTATTTATGGAGCTGGATTTTCAAAAGATGTATTCAAAGTAGCTAAAAAAGCAGATGTACCAGTTGTTCCCATAGTATCCTCTTTGAAACTAGCTAGAATATCGGAAAGATTAGGAGCAGCTGCCGTAGTTGTTGAAGGAGGAAATGCAGGGGGACATTTAGGAACAGATGAAGATAGTTGGGATATTGTAAAAAAAATAAAAGAAAAATTATCAATTCCAGTTATAGGTGCAGGTGGAGTTGTAAACCCAGAGGATGTTAAAAGAATGTTTGATTTGGGATTAGATGGAGTTCAAATGGGAACTAGGTTTGTAGCAACAAAAGAGTGCAACGTTTCTGAAAAATTTAAAGAACTTTATGTAAAATCTGAAAGCTCAGATGTAGTTAGAATAATGAGCTCTGCAGGGTTACCAGCTAATGCTATAAAGTCTAAGATGACTGATTTAGTCATGGCAGGAAAAGCCCCAAGTCCAAGAAAGTGTACAAATTGCTTAAAACATTGTTCAAAAGAGTGGTGTGTTGCAGATTCTCTAAGAGCAGGTCATGCTGGAAATCAAGATGAAGGAATATTTTTTACAGGTGAAGATGTAGGGAAGATAAAAGAGATAATGTCAGTAAAGGAAATTTTTAAAAGTATAATAGATTATAAAGAATAAAAAAAGAGGTGACTAATTATGAGAAGAGTTGTAATAACAGGACTAGGAATGGTATCATCTTTAGCAAATAATGCAAAGGATACATGGGATAAAATCAAAAAAGGGGAAACTGGAATTGGAAAGATAACTCATTTTGATGCTTCTGAATATGATTCTCAAATAGCAGGAGAAGCAACAGATTTTGATCCTAAGAAATATATTGAAAGAAGAGAGATAAAAAAATTAGCAAGATATACTCACTTTGCCATTGGAGCTTCGCAAATGGCTTTAGAAGATGCGAAATTAGAAATAACCGACGACAACGCTGAAGATATTGGAGTTATAGTAAGTTCAGGGATAGGTGGACTGGAAGTATTAGAACAGCAGCACGAAAGATTATTAAAGCGTGGACCAGGACGAGTTTCACCATTTACAATTCCTGCAATGATAGAAAATATGGCAGCAGGAAATGTTTCTATATATACAGGAGCAAAGGGTCCTAATAAATCAGTAGTTACTGCTTGTGCTTCAGGAACTCATTCTATAGGAGATGCCTTTGAAATGATAAAGAATGGAAAAATTACAGCAATGATTGCAGGAGGAACAGAAGCCTGTATAACTCCATTAGGTATAGGGGGGTTTTGTGCTTTAAAAGCTTTGTCAACTAATTTTAATGATGATCCCCAAAAAGCATCTCGACCATTTAATAAAGACAGAGATGGATTTGTAATGGGAGAAGGAGCTGGAGTTTTAATTTTAGAAGAATTAGAATCAGCTAAAAAAAGAGGAGCAGATATTTATGCTGAAATAGTTGGTTATGGTGAAACTGGAGATGCTCATCACATGACAGCTCCAGCACCAGGAGGAGAAGGAGCAGCTAGAGCGATGAAAATGGCTTTAAAAGAGGGGAATGTTGACCTAGAAGATGTTGGTTATATAAATGCCCATGGAACCTCTACACCTGCAAATGACGGACTAGAAACACAAGCTATAAAATCTGTATTTGGAGATTTGGCAAAGAATCTATATGTCAGTTCAACTAAAGGATCAACTGGTCATGCTCTAGGAGCGGCTGGAGGATTAGAAGCAGCAATAGTTACTATGGCTTTAAAAGAAGGAGTTTTGCCTCCTACAATAAATTATGAAAATCCTGATCCAGATTGTGACTTAAATTATGTCCCTAATAAACCAGTGAAAAATAATATTAAAGTAGCATTATCAAACTCTTTAGGGTTCGGCGGACATAATGGAGTTTTAGCAATAAAAAAATATGATGAATAAGGTGGGATATTAATGTTAGAAAAGAAGATAGGATATAAATTTAAAAATAAAGATATACTGAAAAAAGCATTAATCCATAGATCCTACGGTAATGAAAATCCTAGATATAAAAATGTAGATAATGAGAGGCTAGAACTGCTTGGAGACGCAGTTCTAGATCTTGTTGTTACAGAATATATATTCAAAAACTATAAAGAGGCCAGTGAAGGTGAATTGGCCAAATTAAAAGCAATGATAGTAAGTGAACCAGTATTAGCTGAAGTATCATCTGAAATAGATCTAGGGAAATATCTGTTACTAAGTAAAGGAGAAGAAAAAACAGGGGGACGTAATAGAACTTCTATATTAGGGGATGCTTTTGAGGCGTTATTAGGTGCCATATACATAGACTCTGATTTAAAAAATGCTAAAAAATTTGTATTGAAATTTCTTAAATATAAAATAGAACATATAGAAGAAAATGAAAAATTGATAGATTATAAAACTATTTTGCAGGAATATATACAACAAAAGTATAAAAAATTGCCTAATTATGTTGTTCTAAATGAAAAAGGACCTGATCATAATAAAGTTTTTGAAATAGGTGTTAAGTTAAATGGAAAAATATTAGCCAAGGGAAATGGAAGAAATAAAAAAAATGCAGAACAAAATGCAGCAAAAAAGAGTTGCGAAAATATGGAGATTGATATTAATGAGTTACTATAATATTCCCATATTTATAGTTCATTACGGATGTCCGCACCAATGTGTATTTTGTAATCAAAAAAAGATAACAGGTCATGAAACCAATATTCAAAAAGAAGATATAAAAAAAACAATAGATAGTTATTTGGAAACTCTTCCAAAAGACAGCTATAAAGAAGTAGCTTTTTTTGGTGGAAGTTTTACAGGTATACCACATGAATTACAAAAAGAATATTTAGATGAAGTTAAGCCCTATATTATATCCCAAAAAATAGACGGGGTGAGGCTTTCAACTCGGCCTGATTATATTAATGAAAAAATATTGAATTTTCTAAAGAGAAATAACGTAACTACAATAGAGCTTGGGATCCAATCTTTTGATAATAGTGTTTTAGAAAAATCTGAAAGAGGGTATACAAACAATGTCATTCATAAGGCAGTAAACTTAATAAAACAGCATCAATTTAAGTTAGGAATTCAGATTATGCCGGGTTTGCCCATGGCAACCCAAAAAAGTGATCTCAATAGCATAAGAGAAATTGTAAAAATAAATCCAGATATGGTAAGGATATATCCCACACTTGTAATTAATGAAACTAAATTAGAAGAGTGGTATAAAAAAGAGTTATACATTCCATTAGACCTAGAAGAAAGTATACAGAGAATTGTTCCTATGATAGCATTATTAGAATTAAATGATATAAAAATAATCAGAGTTGGTTTACAACCTTCAGATGATTTAAGAGAAGAAGGAGTGATTATCAGCGGGCCTTTTCATTCAGCATATAGAGAATTAGCTGAAACTGAAATTTATTATAGATTTTTTATAAATAAATTAAATGAGAAAGATTTTTTGAATATAAAAGTTAATCATAGAGATATCTCTAAGGCGATAGGGATGAACAAAAAAAACAAAATAAGATTAAATCAAAAGATAGATATAAAATCAGATCCTGATATAAAAAGAAATAAGGTAATGATAAATGAAGTTATATATAATAGAAAAGATATGTTAGCGAACATAAAAAAAGAGATAGAAGAGTGTGATTATCAATGAAAAAATTAGTAGTAGATAAAAATGATTTAGAAACTAGAATTGCACTATTAGAAGAAGATAGTTTGACAGAGTACTTTTTTGAGCATAAAGAAGAAAAAAGGTTGATTGGAAATATATATATAGGTAGAGTGGCAAATGTTTTGCCTGGTATGGAAGCTGCTTTCATTGATATAGGTTTATCAAAAAATGCTTTTTTGTATATAGATGACTTGAGAGAATATGAAACTAAATATGTAGACGGTATTGAGAAAAGCAAAAAATCAATAGAAGATATTATATCTATAGGAGATAGAATACCAGTACAAATATTAAAAGAACCAAGGGGAACTAAAGGGGCTAGAGTGACAACTCATTTTACTATCCCTGGGAAATATCTGGTTCTCATGCCAAATAGTGATTATATAGCAATTTCTAAGAAAATAAAGGATGAACAGGAAAAGGAAAGACTAGAAACTTTATTGCAAGATATCTGTCCAGAGGATATAGGAGTAATAATAAGAACAGCTGCCAAGGATATAGATAAATTTAAATTAATAAAAGAAGTAGAATATCTCATAAAAAAATGGAAAAAAGTGGAAGAAGAAATATTGGTTGCCCCTATGGGTCAAATAATCTATCAAGAGACAGATATGTTAGAGAGAATTTTGAGGGATCTATATTCAATTAAATTAGATAAACTAATAGTGAATTCAGAAAAAAAATATTGGGAATTAATAGATTATATATCAGCATTTTCTGATAAAGATTCTAAGGTGAAAGTCAAATTATATGATGGAGATACTCCTATTTTTGAAAAATATAATATTGAGTCAGAATTAAAAGAGGCGTTGTCAACAAAAGTTTGGTTAGATTGTGGAGGATACTTAATTATTGAAAAAACAGAGGCTTTGATAAGTATAGATGTTAATACAGGAAAAAACATAGGGGAAAGCAACTTAGAAGAAACAGTAGTTAAAACAAATATTCAGGCAGCTAAAGAAATTGCCAGACAGTTAAGACTTAGAAATTTAGCTGGAATAATAATAATTGATTTTATTGATATGAAATTAGAAGAAGATAAAGAGAAATTATTAGAAGAATTTGAAAAGAGTTTAAAAAATGATCGTATTAGAAACAAAATAGTTCACTTTAGTGAATTGGGTTTAGTTGAAATGACTCGAAAAAGAGTTGGTAAAAGTTTAGATAGATACTTTTTTGAAAAGTGTAATCACTGCAATGGAACAGGTCGAAAGCAATCAATGGATATTACTATAATGAAAATGTTTGAAGAGATAACAACCTTGGCTAAAGATACAGATATTTCGAAACTGAATTTAAATGCACATCCAGAAGTATGCCAAAGAATAAATGATAATTATTTAGATTACATAAAGATGTATCTAAATACCAAAGAAAAAACAATTAATATACAACCGCAAAAGATGATGGCTAAAAAAGATATTAATATTTTACTAGAGAAGTAGAGGTTAAAATGGAAAAAAAAATTGCAATATATCCAGGAAGCTTTGATCTAGTTACCAATGGGCATTTGGATATTATAAATCGTTCAGTTAACCTGTTTGATGAGGTTATAATAGGGGTTTTGACAAATTATAAAAAAAAAACATGGTTTACTTCCGATCAAAGAGTAAAAATGTTGAAAAAAATAGTAAAACATGATAAAATAAAGATAGAAAGTTTTCAAGGGCTTTTAGTTAATTTTGCAAATCATAAAAATGCTAATGTCATTATTAGGGGTTTAAGAGCTGTGTCAGATTATGAGTATGAGTTACAGATGGCTCTTACAAATTCAACTCTGTCAAAGGAGAAAGTGGAGACAGTTTTTTTATCAGCTTCAAGAGATAACTTATATTTAAGCTCGAGTTTGGTAAAAGAGATTGCTCTAAATAATGGAGAAATTTCAGAATTTGTGGATAAAAGAATACTTGAAGATATTTGCAAAAAAGTAGAAGAGATTAAGGGAGGAACTAATGATAAAATTATTAGTAGTAGATGATTCATTATTTATGAGAAATATGTTAAAAACGGTATTACCTAAAGATATATTTGAAATAGTGGGGGAAGCTTCAAATGGAAGAGAAGCATTTGAAAAATATCAAAGTTTAAATCCGGATTTGGTTACAATGGATATAACAATGCCAGAAATGGATGGTATATCTGCAGTAAAAAAAATATTATCTGACGATTCAAATGCAAGAATCATAATGTGTAGTGCAATGGGACAAAAGCCTATGGTAAAAGAGGCTTTGGAAGCTGGTGCTATGGATTTTATAGTAAAACCATTTGATAAAAAGAAAACTGTAAAGAGATTAAAAGATATAGCAGAAAGGTAGAAAGGACGCAGTTAATAGCTGTGTTCTTTTTCTTTTACAATTTTTTTACAATTTAATGAACTGGAGGTACTTATGAATTTAGTAATATTATCTGACGATTTTACTGGTTCAAATGATATAGGTATAAATTTAAAACAATATGGATTAAATATTTTTTCTGTTATAGATAATATTCCTGAAATATCGGATGTTAACATCATAAGCAGTGAAACTAGAAATTCAACGCCTAAAGTATCATATGAAAAAGTAAATAAGATTTTCGGTGAGATAAAAAAAAATGGATTTGATAAATTTTACAAAAAAGTTGATTCAACTCTCCGTGGGAATATTAAATCAGAAATAGATGCTATTGTTGAAAATAAAAATGACGATGAAATAATATCTGTGATAATTGGATTTCCCAAAATGGGAAGAAAAATAATTAATGGAGTTCATTATTTAAATGGAAAGAGGTTAAAGGATACCGAATTTGCAAATGATCCGGCAAAT
This sequence comes from Fusobacteriota bacterium, assembly GCA_051746725.1. Classification (GTDB taxonomy): domain Bacteria; phylum Fusobacteriota; class Fusobacteriia; order Fusobacteriales; family JBNJFI01; genus JBNJFI01. The sequence goes on along the minus strand of JBNJFI010000046.1, from coordinate 1,546 downwards.
CCGGTGATAGAAGACGATTTAAAAGAAATCTTTCCCGAGGCCTTGGTTATTAAGAAGTCAGACATAAGAAGGGGAATGGCAGAAAAAATAAAGGGATTAGAGAATAAAATAATAATTTTTGATTCTGAAACTCAAGAAGACTTAAATAAAATTGCTGAGACCTTAGTTAAATTGAACCAAGATAAATATATTATTGGATCGGCTGGCATAATGGAGTATTTACCAAAATACTGGGGAATGAATAAAAGAAAAACTATTATAATATCTGGATCATGTTCAGAAACCAATATAAAACAGGTGGATAATTTTTTAAATAAAAAAAAAGAAAAATTTAATATATTAAAATTAGATGTTTTTAACAAAAACGACGATTTGAAAGAATCTATCAACGACAATAAAGATATATTTATCAAGACTTTGGATAATAAAAAAGAGCCTCAAAGTATTTTAAGAAAATATAATGAAACAGGAACATCTAACAGAGAAGCTACATCGATTATAAGTGATTATATTGCTCAAAAAAGTGTTGAATTAATTAAAAAATATGATATACGCAATATTATAATGACCGGGGGAGAAATATCGTATAAGATTCTTAAAAGATTAGATATAAAAGGGTTAAATCTACAAGAAAAAATCCAAACAGGAATACCTTTGGGTAAGAGTTTAGATTTTAAATATAATATAATAACAAAGCCTGGAGCCTTTGGTGATAAAAAAGTTTATTTTTCTGCTTATGAAAAGTTAAAATTTGTCGATAAGTAAACTAAGACTTTAGAATAAAAAAATTAGAATTACAATAGGGAGGATGACAATGGGGAAAAGAGTTATGTTGGTGACTTTTTTTATGTTGATCTTAGTTAGCTATGGACAAGTAGATTCGGCGGATCTTGAAATGAGAGTATTAGAGTTAAAATCTGATCTCAAAAAAGAGTTGCATAAGAAAAGTTATGGAAATGAGGTAGTTGGAAGTTATGAGATAAAAGGGGAGAATGTTAAGTTTGATACTTATATGATTCCAATAGCAGGAAGACCAAGACAGGAAAAATTTCGAATAACTGAAGTTAGAAATATATCAGATTTTTCTACAATTTTAGCATATGAAGAAAATTTACCAAAGTATAATATAAATGAGAAGAAACCTTCTTATTTACTTCGTAGTTTAGTTGCCATATTAAGTTTATTATTTATGGGATTAATGGTATATACTAAGAAGAATATATTAAAACGAGATCAAAAAAATAAAGATGAGAACAAAGAAATTGATAAAGGTAGATTCAACAAAGCAGCTTAATAAAAAGGGTATAAATGGCATTGCCATTTATACCCTTTTTATAATTAATTATCAGGTCTTACAATTTTTATGTTATCTAATTGTTTAGAAAATTTTTTCCTAAAGTTTTTAAGATATTGCTCTCTGAGTTTTTTTTGCTCTGTCTTTTCAGATTTAGTTAAATTTCCTTCTTTGGATTTTTTAGCTAGTTCATTTATCCTTTTAAGTAATTTTGTAGGTCTCATAACCCCTCCTTTAAAAAATATACAATTT
>JBNJFI010000045.1:0-16502 GCA_051746725.1 Fusobacteriota bacterium | reverse complement strand
CTTTTAATTTCTATTGGATCAAAGAATCTAAAGAGTAATTTTAGGTAGTTGCAAAACTAAAGAATAAAATTTTAGGTTATTCACAAAGTTATTAATAGTTTTAATCTAATTTGATTTTGTATTACCCGGGCGAAGGCCCTTCGCCCTTACGTTCAGATTACATAGGGATAAGGATATAAGTTTTTCTGTAAGGGCAAACGGCGTTTGCCCGGGTGCAACCAGTATCTAAAATTGGAGTGATACTCTAATTTATAGAACTAATAAAGCAAATGAAATTAGGATATAAGAATTTTGCAATTAGCTAAAAGAGTAATTTAAAAAGGGGAGAGATTATGTCGAAGGTAGCTTTATTAAAATGCGATGAATATGATTTTAAAACAATCTATAATAAGATAAAAGAGGGATTGGATATAATAGGTGGGATAGACTTTGTGCAGGGCAAAAAAGTTTTACTAAAACCTAATTTATTAGCCCCTTCTTCTCCGGAGAAAGCTGTTACAACACACCCAGTACTTTTAAAAGCTGTAATAAGGTTGATAAAAGAAGCTGGAGGAACTGTATTAGTGGGAGATAGCCCTGGAATTGGATCGCAAAGTAATATATATGGGGTAACCGGGATTGAAAAAGTTGTCCAAGAAGAGGGAGCAAAACTTGCAAATTTTAAGGATAAAATTGAAGTAGAAAATCCCAATGGAAAAATAATGAAAAAATTTACTTTGGCAAAGGTCTATGAAGAAGTTGACTATATTATATCTCTTCCTAAATTAAAAACACATGGTATGACTTATTATACAGGAGCTATAAAAAATTTATTTGGAATGATTCCGGGTTTATTAAAACCGAAATTTCATTATAAATTTCCTGAAAAAAATAATTTTGGGGACATGCTAGCTGATCTAAATCTTCTTTTAAAACCTAAAATGGCAATAATGGATGCTATAATAGCAATGGAAGGAAATGGACCTAGAAATGGGGATCCAAAAAAGGTAGGAGCTATATTAATATCTAAGGATCTGGTAGCATTAGATAGCGTTGCTTGTAACTTAATTGGCTTAAATCCAAAAGATATTAGCCCAATTCAAAAGTCCTATGAAAGAGGACTTGGACAGATTAAAGATATAACTGTAGAACCCGAAACTATAGAAGAGTTATGTGTAAAAGATTTCAAAAAAGTTAAAAAAGAGATAGAAATAGGTGGGATATTACCACTTCCAGATTTTATTAATAATTTTATACGGGAAGTTTTAGTTCCAAAACCAAAATTTGACCATAAAAAATGTATTTTATGTAATGAGTGTGTAAAGGTATGTCCATCTGAACCTAAGTCTCTAAAGAATTTAAACGATAAAATAGAAATAGATAGAAAAAGTTGTATTAGGTGTTTTTGCTGCCAAGAGATGTGTCCTGTGGGAGCAATCGAGAGCAAACGATTTTAAAAAAATTAAAAAAGAAATTGAATAGAGGGTGAAGACTATGTATACAGGATTTGCAAAGATATATGATAGAGTCATGACTAATTTGAATTATGATAATTGGTATAAATTTTTAAAAAACATACTTAAAGAAATAAATTTTACAGGTACTGATATTATGGATCTTGGTTGTGGAACAGGAGAAATTGCAATTCGTTTCAAAAAAGATGGATTTAAAGTTATGGGAGTTGACATATCTGAGGATATGTTAGAAAGAGCAGAAGATAAAATAAATGATTTAGGACTTCATATTCCCCTGACAAATCAAGATATGAGAAAGTTACGACTCCCCATTGAAGTTGATGCAGTGGTAGCAATTTTTGATACGATAAATCATCTTTTAGATGAAGAGGAATTAGAAAAGACTTTTGAGAGTATATATTTGCATCTTCCAAAAAAGGGATATTTTATATTTGATATGGCAACTCGGAAACTTATGGATGATATGTTTGAAAAAAATTCATATATAGAAGAACGTGACGACATGTTTATAAATTGGAATCATTATTATGACAAAAAATCTAAAACTGATAGAATAAGAACACTCTTTTTTGTAAAACAACCTAATGGGTTATATGAAAAAATAGAAGAGATTCATGAAAAACGTATATTTAAAGAAAATACAGTTGAAAAAGTAGCTAAAAAAATTGGCTTTAAAGTTGAAAAGAAATATAAAAATAAAGAGTTTGCAGGAGAAAGAGTATTTTATGTGTTAAAAAAGGAGTAGTATTATGAGGACCAATTTAAATGCAATTTTATTAAAATATAGAAATAGAGATAAAAAAATATTTATACAAATAGATGCTCTTTCCCATGAAGATCTTTTTAAGGCAATAAAGATGGGGAAGGTTCCAACTATAAAAAAATTAATAAATAAAAAAGGATTTAATGTATATAAGTTATTTTCTGAACTTCCAAGTAATACACCGGCAGCTCAGATGAAAATAATGTATGGTTTGAAAGGAAAAATAAAAGGATTTAGATGGTATGATAAAGATAAAGAAGAAGAATATTCATTTAAAACGCCTAAAACGGCAAACTATTGGGAAAACATAGGTAAATCTGAATCTAAAGGAGAACTTTTAGAAGATGGAGCGAGTTATATAAATTTATATACAGGTGGAGCGAGTAGAAGCATATTATCTTTAAGTAAAATGTTTGAAGCTAATATAAAAACACGAATGAAAAATAAAGAGCTATGGAAGTTTATATTTTTAAATGCGGATTTAGTTTTTAGAATGTCATATAAACTTATAAGGGAATTTTTTAGAGAGATATATGAATCCATAGCTTATAAAATTAAAAATAAACCACAAAGAAGTAATATCTCTTTTCCATATGTAAGATTAGTAAATAATGTTTTTCTAAATGAAATTGCTACTATAGGTTCGAAATTAGAAATGGACGAGGGATATAAAAATATATATTTAACTTATACAGCTTATGATGAGATGGGACATACACGGGGACCTCAGACAAAAGAGGCCATGAATACTTTAAAAGCTATAGATAATAGTATAAAAAAAATATTTAAGTATGCTTGCAAAAAAGGTTATGATATATATATATTTTCTGACCATGGGCAGACTCCTTCGGTTCCCTTTAAAAATAAATATGGAATTACTTTAGAAGAATTAATTACTGATGCAGTTTCTAATAAGGATTTAAAAATAAAAGAATATAATACAGAGGGAGAACAGCGAAGTCATATTTTGAAATATGGACTTAAAACAATATTAAAAAATGCTACTGAATTGGGATATGCTTTTTTAGAACGATTAAGTAATAATATATTAAACAAAAAAGAAGAAAAAACAGATGAAAATATATTAAAAGAAGATATAACAGTTATGAGTTCAGGGCCATACTCTCATTTATATTTTAAAAATATTAAATATAGGTTAGCTGAAGATGAGATAAACAAAAAAGCTCCTAAATTACTAAAAATTCTAAGGGAGCATCCTGGAATAGAATTTATAATTATAAAAATAGATGATGGTTATAAAGTAATTAATAAAGAAAATGAAGTATTATTAAATAAAGAATTTAAGATAAAAAATATTGAAAATAATAAAATTTTTAAAAAAGTATTTAAAAATTTTAATAGAACTAAAGATGAAATTTTAGATGGATTATCAGAAGTATCAACTGGTTCAGGGATAGGTGATATTGTAATTTTTGGAGCTTTAATAGAAAAAAACAAGATAATAAATTTTGAAAATCAATATGGAGGTCATGGAGGATTAGGAGGAAATCAAAACAATCCCTTTTTAATAACCAATAATAAATTAAAAAAAAATAAAGGAAAAACGATATCTTCTTTGTATAATATATTCAGAGGTAATGATTTAGAATAATAAAAAGGAGGTAGGTACAGGTGTATAATATATTAAAAATGATACTCTTTTTTGATAAATTTATTCTAAACTGGGGGCCTGCAGTACACTTACATGTAGGGAATCAATTATTAAAAGAAGATGGAATAAAAGGTGAGAAAAAAAGAGTGATTCATGAAAATAAAGAGGAATTTTTATATGGAAATTTAGCTCCAGACATAACTTTAGGTAAAAAATATATAAGAGATGCAGAAAAACACTCTCATATATGGAAAACAGCATTTAATATATTAGATAAAGCAAAAACTGACAAACAAAAGGCTTTAGCTTATGGTTATTTATCCCACTTAGCCTCAGATGTTATAGCACACAATTATTATGTTCCAAAGGAATTATTGCACGCTGAAGGATTAAGAAATTTTTCGCATTTACTTTCTGAGATCAGAGTAGATATGATGCTTTATCACGACGTTTATGAATTAATACAAATAATTATAAAAAGAAACTTCAAAAAAGAAGATAGATTTTTAAAACCTTTAATATCAAAGTCTATATTACCATTTGGAATAAATAAAAGGTTACTACAATATTCCTTAAGAATAACCAAGAGTAAAACCCTATATAGAGTTGTATCGAGAACAAATGCATTTGAAGAGTGGGAAATCAGAAATCAAAAAGTTTTAAAAAAATATCATAATATTTCAAAGGATTTAGCAAAAAATCTATTGATTAATATGGAAAACTCAAAGGCTTTGGAATACGATCCAAATGGCGAAGCTCATATCGAAAGAGGAAGCAGAGAAACCATTATTAAAAAGGGAGACAGAGCACATACTTTTCATAAAATCCCAGATGAATTGATCTCAGCTATAACTAAAGAAAAGTTTAATTAAAATTGGAAGGAAGTATATTATGAAAATATTAAAAAGTAGAGGGACTATTTTATTGGATTTTTTACTAGTAGTAATAGTTTCAATAACTATTTTATTATCAATTTTGACCTTTTTTAATATAAAAACTCGAAGATCTAATGCCATGGAATATATTTCTGAAAAATCAGAATATATTTTGAGATTAATTATGAATGATGCAAAAAAGGGAATAGACCGAGGTTATTATGAAAGTTTAGATAAACAGGTAAAGAGTTTATTAAAGGACAGTGATGAAAGTTTAGATAAAATATTTTTGCAAAAGGTAAAGGATGATATATATTTAGAGACAGTTTATTCTAGTGATAAAAAAGCAAAAAAGGTTGTTAAAGTTGAAGATTTAGATAAAATATTTAAAGATAAAAGAGCGATAAGAGGCGATAGCATCAATGCTGAACAAAAACATGTATATAATTATATAACCCCTATTTATGAAGATGAAGAATTAATAGGGGTTTTAAATATAATTACTTCTCTAGAAGAAACAGATGCTGTTTTTAGAAAAAAAATGATAAGGGATATGATTATAACTATAATTATTTTGATAATAATGATATCAATAACAACTTATATGCTTTTAAAAAGGATATATAATCCTATTCAAAAAATTAAAGAAGAGATTCAAAAGATAAAAGAAGGGGATATAACTTATCAAGTTAAAATTAATGTAAATAATGAATTAGAGACAATTTTCAGAGAAATTGGAGACTTAAAAAATTCTTTACTTGATAATACAATAGGCGATCGATTTGCTCATCCGATAACAGGATTACAAGGTTTAATGCATACTATAGAAATCTTAGATGAAAAATTAGAAGAGGATAGCTTTTTTGGAGTATTATCATTTACAATAAGAGATTTAGACCCTTATGTCTTAGAATATGGATTTGCAAATGGAGAAAATGTTCTAAGAGTAGTATCGCATATGTTTCAAGAAAATTTACAGTTTGACCAAATAACTGATTATAAATTAACCCATGTAAGAGAAAATCAATTTTTATTATTTATGGATCCCGAGGAAACAAGTGATTTTGGAAAAAGAATGGTTCAAGAGTTCGATAAGGAAATGGTCCCATTATATAATAATAAGAAGGGAACAATAACTTTTAAAAATAAACTAGGAGAAGAGATAGACTATCCTATGATGAGTTTATTAGTTATTGGTTTTACGAATAAAATTCGAGGAGAAATAACTAAATTTAAAGATTTAGAAGATAAAATATTGGAAATAGAAAAATTAAATTATGATGTTAAAGAGGGAAGTCAATATATCGAGTATGATGATTTCAAAAAAGGGTTAGGTAATGATCAAAATGAAAATAATAAAGAGAAAGAAAAAACTAAAGATGAAGAGGCAGAAATAGAAACTGACGATGATTTATTAGATGGCTTAGCAGATGTTCAATAAAGTGAAATTAAATAGACTAAAATATGTGTTACAGACATGTTAATTATATTATAAATATAAAAATAAATAGGGAAGTTGAAAAAGATATGCAATTAATACTCTTGCTTTTTCTATTTTGACTGACAATTTTGAATGACAATAAAAATGGGGTTGAGTATATTGATAAAAACAAAAAAGAAGATGTTACCAATAGGTCTTAGTAATTTTCAGGAAATGATAGAGAGAGATTATTATTATGTAGATAAGTCACTATTTATAAAAGAATTAGCAGAAGATGGCTCAAAAATATTAGTTATGCCAAGACCAAGGCGTTTTGGAAAGACTCTAAATCTATCTATGTTAAAGTACTTTTTTAGAAAGGATGATGAGAGTAAAAAATATCTTTTCAAAAATCTTAAAATATCAAAAGAAAAAGAAATAATGGAGTTACAGGGAAAATATCCTGTAATAACATTTAGTTTTAAAGATATAAAGGAGATGGATTGGGAGAGCTGTATATCAAAAATAAAGACATTAATAAGTAGTGAGTATTATAATCATGAGTATTTATTGGAAAGCAATCTTTTAGGAGAGCTTGAAAAAATAAAATATAAAAAAATTCTTATGGAAGAGGGCTCAAAAGCAGATTATGAAAACAGTCTAGGGAAGCTAATGGAATATCTTTATAAATACCATAATGAAAAAATAATAGTGTTAATAGATGAGTATGACATGTCTATTCAAGCTGGATATATAAATGGTTACTATGAAAAAGTAGTTAATTTTATGAGAAATTTTTTAAGTAGTGGATTAAAAGATAATGATTATTTAGAAAAATCTGTATTAACTGGTATACTTAGAATTTCAAAAGAAAGTATATTTAGTGGTCTGAATAACTTAGAGGTTTGCTCTTTATTAGGGAAAAAATATTCTAAATGGTTTGGATTAGAAGAAAAAGAAGTAGAAGATATATTAGAGTATTTTGAAATTAAAGAGGAATTAGAAAATGTAAAAGATTGGTATAATGGATATATATTTGGAGGAAGAGTAACATATAATCCCTGGTCCATAATAAATTTTGTTAAAAGTGATTTACTGCAGCCATATTGGGTGAATACAAGCAGCAATGATATAATAAAAAGATTATTAACACATGCAGGTGAAGGAATTAAAAAGGGTATGGAAACATTATTAAAGGGTGGAGTTATTAGGAAAAGTATATATGAAAATATAGTTTTCAACGAGATAGAAAATACTGAAGATACTATATGGAGTTTTCTTTTATTCAGTGGGTACTTAAAAGCAGATAATATAAAATATGATGTTACCCAGATGGACTTAATTGGAGATTTAAGCATTCCTAATATAGAAATAAAAACTTTATATAATAAGATAATATCAAATTGGTTTGATGAAAATATGTCTGGACAAGATGAAAAATATATGTTAAAAAGTTTGATAGAGGGAGAATTAGATATATTTGAAGAGATCTTTTGTGATTATGTGGAAAATGCATTCAGTTATTTTGATGTTGGAGAAAGTGAATCTGAAAAATTCTATCATGCTTTTGTATTGGGATTAATGATAAAATTAAGAGATTCTTATATAATAAAGTCAAATAGAGAGAGTGGATATGGAAGATATGATGTAATGTTAATTCCAAAAGATAAAAATAAAAGAGGGATAATATTTGAATTTAAAAAGAAGAGAAAAAAAGAGAGTTTAGATGAGGCTTTAAAATTAGCTCTGGACCAAATAGAAGAAAAAAGATACTCAAAGGATTTAGAGGAAATGGGAATCAAAGAAATTAAAAAAATAGGAATTGTTTTTGATGGCAAAACAGTTAAAATGAAAGAAGGAAAATAAAAAGATAAAAGAGTTTTTTCAAAAAAGAGTGATAATAAAATTATTTTGAAACTATCTTAAATAAAAGAGGAGATAATAAATGAAAAGGCCAGACTGGAATCAATACTTTATGGATATAACAGAAAAGGTTGCAACTCGTTCGACTTGTCTTAGAAGAAAGGTTGGAGCCATAGTTGTAAGAAGAAATAGAATTTTAACAACAGGATATAATGGTGCTCCTTCGGGACTGGATCATTGCTTAGATATAGGTTGTTTGAGAGATAAAATGAATATACCTTCTGGAGAAAGACAGGAGTTATGCAGAGGAATACACGCAGAGCAAAATGCATTGATACAAGCTTCGAAATTTGGAATAAGCTTAGAGGGGGCAACTATTTATGTAACTAATCAGCCATGTATAACATGTTCAAAATTAATTATAAATTCAGGAATAGAAAAAATTATATACAAAAATCCCTATCCAGATGAATTAGCTTTAAAATTATTAAAAGAAGCAAGAATAGAGGTAGAAATATATGAATGAAATGAAAGATATGTTTAAATATTTCGGATTATTAGGTGGAGCAGGATTAGTAATACTTCTCAATATGGCTTTTGGATTATTAGTTTATAAGGGGTTAGAAATTCTTTTAGGAGAGAATATATTTATATTTCTAATTTGCATTTTATTTGGATTGTTTGGAGGTGGTTATTCTGTGTATCGATTAATATTTAAAGAATAATAAATTTTAATTATAAATTGAAATTTATTATTAAAAGTGTTAAAATAAAGGTATAATTTTAAAAACATGTGAATTTTTTTAGTAGAAACACTTTTTTGATTTAAATATTACAGAGAATACAATATAATTTTGTGAAATTATATTGACAAAATTCTAAATTAGGGGTATGATATTATTGGATAAATTGTTTAAAAAAATAATAAAAAGAGCAGGAATTATAACCGTATTAGTATTTTTGTATGGATTTTTAATTCAAGAAAAATCAGTATATATTGGATTTACCAGTGGAGCAGTTATTTCTATTATAAATTTTTTAATATTAATCAGAGATACTAAAAAAGCCTTAAAACAGGAAAATCATACCTTTAGATATGCATTAACTTATTATTTAAAAAGATTTTTATTAGTTGTTATTCTCTTAGGAGTGATGATAAATATAGATATGGCGCATTTTTTATCGGCAACTCTAGGTGTGTTTTTAGTTAAGTTTATAATAATATGGTTTCAATTGAAAAACTACATAAAAACTTTAATAGAAAGGAGGTAGGAGATGGAGCTTTTTGGTATTAAGTTTACATTTTTTTCTCCTGAAAAGATTGTTACAGGTCCTGAGATAATGTTTAGGATACCCAATCCATTAGGAGAAGAACCATTACCGATATCTGAAACAGTAACGACAACATGGTTTATTATGATATTTTTTGCCGTTTTATTTTGGTGGGGAACAAGAAAATTAGAAGATGTTCCTTCTAAAAGGCAAGCAATTTTTGAAGTTTTATATGATTTTCATGATTGGCTTACTGAAAGTGTATTAGGGGAGTGGAAATCCACATATTTGACATTTATAGCAACTTTGGTAACTTATTTATTTTTAGCAAATACAATAAGTTTTTTTCCAATACCATGGATAAGTGCAGAAAATGGAAAATATATAATTGAATCAGCATTTTCCACACCAACTTCTGATTTAAATACGCCAGTAGGTTTAGCATTGATATCATTTGCTTATGTTTTAGTTACAGCAATTGGTCTAAATGGATTTTTAGGTTATTTAAAGAGTTTAGTAGAACCAGTACCATTTATGTTACCTATAAATATTATAGGAGAGATAGCAAAACCAGTAAATATATCCATGAGACTTTTTGGAAATATGTTTGGTGGTCTAGTAATTATGGGGTTATTATATAAATTTGCTCCAGCAATATTACCAGCTCCATTACATCTGTATTTTGATATATTTTCAGGTTTAATACAGAGTTTTATATTTACAATGTTAACAATGGTATACCTTATAACAGCAGTTGGAGATGCAGAAAAAGAAGTTGTATAAAAAACAAAAAATTAGGAAAAATTTGAGGAGGGAATAATAATGTTAGAAATGAGTCCAGAAGTAGGAGAAATAATAGTACAAGCAGCATCAGTTATAGGAGCAGGAGCAGCTATGATAGCTGGTATAGGTCCTGGTGTAGGTCAGGGATATGCCGCAGGAAAGGCAACAGAAGCAGTAGCAAGACAACCAGAGGCAGAATCAACAGTAATAAGAACAATGGTACTAGGGCAAGCAATTGCCGAAACAACAGGAATCTATGCTTTGGTAATAGCTTTGATATTACTTTATGCAAATCCTTTCTTATAATAAGAAATAGTTAAAGAGAATTAAAAAAAAGATAAATGAAGGATAAATATAACTTTCTATTATCATAAAGTATTTTTAGAAAGGAGGAACTATAGTGCCTACAAATATGCCCGTTGTTTCGATAGATATAACCATAGTATGGCAAATTCTTAACTTTGTAGTACTAATGTTTATATTTAAAAAGTTTTTACTTACGCCAATAGGGGATTTTTTAGAAAAGAGACGAAAAGGAATCGAAGATAAATTAAACAATGCTGAAAAGACCAAAACAGAAGCTCAAAAGAAGATGGATGAGGCTGAAAGACTAATAAAAGAAAGCAAAAGAAAAAGTCAAGAGCGAATTACAGAATCCATAAGAAAAGGTGAAGCAGAAAAAGATAAAATATTAAAAGAAGCTCACCAGGTCAGAGAAAAGATGATAAAAGCAGCAGAAACAGATATAGCAAACATGAAAATGCAAGCCAAAAAAGAGTTGAGGTCAGAAATGACTGAAATAGCTATTAAGTTGGCTGAAAAAATGATAAAAAGATCAATTGATAAAAATACAGAAAAAGAGTTAGCTAATGATTTTATAAGTGAGATAGGTGATTCAGAATGACCCAAAACAAAATAGGGGATAGATATGCCCAGGCAATGTATGATTTAACCAAAGAAAAAGATATAGTTATGACAGTTTATGAAGAGTTAAAATCTCTGATAGAGCTATATAAGGAAAATGAAGAGTTTTCTGGGATTTTGGATCATCCAGAAGTAACAAAACAAGAAAAGAAAAAACTGATTAATGGTATTTTTAAATCTAAGTTTGATTCTCAAACTTTAAACCTTGTAAATTATATTATAGATAAGGGAAGGTTTATGTATATAGAACAAATAACAGATCAGTATTTAAAATTATATCAAGAGGCAGAAGGAATAGAAGAAGTTGAAGCAATATTTGCTACAGATTTAGATGAAGATCAAAAAGAAAGATTAATCAAAAAATTAAAAAAGATGACTTCAAAACAGATAGAATTGAACCTAAAAGTAGATGAATCTATATTAGGTGGAGGAATTCTTAAAATAGGTGATCAGATAATTGATGGGTCGCTGAAAAGACAGTTTGAAATGTTGAGGTCAAATTTATAATAGGAGGTGTCGAGACCTAGATGAGGATAAAACCCGAAGAAGTAAGTGGTATAATTAAAAATGAAATAGAAAATTATGAAAAAAAATTAGATATAAAAAATGTAGGAACAGTTATAGAAGTTGGAGATGGGATTGCTAGAATTTATGGCTTAGAAAAAGCTATGTCTGGAGAGTTATTAGAATTTCCAAATGGAATCAAAGGGATGGTTTTAAACTTAGAAGAAAATAATGTAGGAGCAGTAATTTTAGGAGACTATACTCAGCTTAAAGAGGGAGATACAGTACGTTCTACTGGTGAAATCACAGAAGTTCCAGTGGGAGAAGAATTATTAGGTCGAGTTGTTAATTCTCTAGGACAGCCAATTGATGGTAAGGGAGAATTAGAAGCAAAAGAAAAAAGACCTGTAGAAAGAAAGGCACATGGGATAATAGAAAGAAAATCAGTCCATGAGTCATTAGAGACAGGGATAAAAGCTATAGATGGTATGATCCCAATAGGAAGAGGGCAAAGAGAGCTTATAATTGGAGATAGACAAACTGGAAAAACAGCAGTAGCTATAGATACCATATTAAACCAAAAAGGAAAAGATGTTAAATGTTTTTATGTGGCTATAGGGCAAAAGAAATCAACAGTAGCACAACTTGTTAAAAAGTTAGAAGATTTTGGTGCCATGGAATATACAACTGTCATTTCTGCAACAGCAGCACAGGCAGCTCCATTACAATATATAGCTCCGTATTCTGGTTGTGCAATGGCCGAATATTTTATGGATAAAGGAGAACATGCTTTAATAGTCTATGATGATCTATCTAAACATGCAGTTGCATATAGAGAGATATCATTATTATTAAGACGTCCACCTGGACGGGAAGCATATCCAGGAGATGTATTCTACTTACATTCAAGATTATTAGAAAGAGCAGCAAAGCTTAGCGATGAGTTGGGTGCAGGTTCACTAACTGCTTTACCAATAGTTGAAACACAGGCAGGAGATGTATCGGCTTATGTACCAACAAATGTAATATCTATAACAGATGGTCAAATATACTTAGAAACAGATATGTTTAATTCTGGTTTCAGACCAGCTATAAATGCAGGGGTATCTGTATCAAGAGTTGGGGGAGATGCTCAGATAAAAGCGATGAAACAAGTTGCTTCTAAAATCAAGTTAGAATTAGCTCAATTTAGAGAATTAGAAGCATTTACTCAGTTTGGTTCAGACCTAGATAAAACTACAAAAGCACAATTGGAAAGAGGGCGAAGAATACGAGAAATATTAAAACAAAATCAATATAGTCCTTTAGCAGTTGAACATCAAGTAGTTTCTTTCTTTGCTGTGATAAATGGTTATTTAGATGAAATAGATGTAGATAAAGTAAAAGATTATGAAGAAAAATTAATAGAATATATGGGACGAGAGCATCAAGATTTGTTGGATGAAATTTTAGATAAAGGAAAAGTAGATGATGAAATGGAATCTAAATTAAAAGATGCTTTAGAAGACTTTACAGAAGGTTTTTCAGTAGAATAAATTATTTAAAATGTTTTCCTAGGAAGAGGTGAAATAATGGCTGGTGGAAACATGCGAGAAATTAAGAGTAGAATAAAAAGTGTTAAAAATACTCATAAAATAACAAAAGCAATGGAGATGGTTTCATCTTCTAAGTTTAAAAAATTCAATAAATTAGTGTTGAATTCTAGACCTTATTCTGAAAATCTAGATGAGATACTAGATGATATTTCCCAAAAAGCAAAACATGAACATCATCCTCTATTTGAAGGAAGAGATAATTCAAAAAAGGTTGGAGTTATAGTTGTTGCCTCGGATAGAGGTCTATGTGGAGGATTTAATAATAATGTTTTAAGTAGACTAGAAAGCTTTAGAGAAAATAATAAAGATAAAGATATAGCTATAATTGCTGTGGGAAAAACTGTTAGAAACTATTGTAGAAAAAAAGACTTAAATATGAAAGCTGAGTATATTCAACTTGTTCCAGAGACAATGTTTGATAAAGCAAAAACTATAAGTGAAAATATAGTTGAGTTTTATCATGAAAATATATTTGATGAAGTTCATATAATTTATTCGAAATTTATTTCTGCAATTGAATCAGAATTAAAGATAGAACAGTTGATACCAATGAGTAGATCACAATCTGATGAAGATAAGATAAAAAATGAATATATTTTTGAACCTTCAGAAGAAGTTATTTTAGATATATTAATTCCGAAATATTTAAATATATATATATATCAATCATTACTTGAGTCTACAGCAAGTGAACATGCTGCAAGAATGAGAGCAATGAAAAGTGCTTCTGATAATGCCGAAGATATGATTTCAGATTTAACACTTTCATATAATAGAGCAAGACAAAGTGCTATAACTCAAGAAATTTCTGAAATAGCTGCAGGAGCAGAGGCAATGAAGTAGAATAAGGAAAAAGGAGGTAGAAGTGTGGATAATATAGGACGAGTTATTCAGGTTATAGGTCCTGTTGTAGATATAAAATTTGAAGATGAATTACCAGGGATATATAATGCGATTAAAATAGATAGAAATGAAGATGATTCTAAATTAACAGTTGAAGTTCAACAGCATTTAGGAGATAAAGTGGTTAGAACAGTAGCCATGGATTCAACTGATGGGCTTACAAGAGGCATGAAAGCTGTAGATACAGGAGATCCTATTAAAGTACCAGTAGGTAAAGGTACTTTAGGTAGAATAATGAATGTATTAGGAGAAACTGTTGATAATCAAGGTCCAGTTGACTCAGAAGAGAGAGACCCGATACATAGAGAGGCTCCATCTTATGAAAATCAAGGGATTGAAACAGAAATATTAGAAACTGGAATTAAGGTTGTAGATCTTATAGCACCTTATTCTAAAGGTGGAAAAGTAGGTTTATTTGGAGGTGCTGGTGTAGGGAAAACAGTACTAATAATGGAACTTATTAATAATATAGCTCAAGAGCATGGAGGTATATCTGTATTTGCCGGTGTAGGAGAAAGAACAAGAGAGGGTAATGACCTTTGGAATGAAATGAAAGAATCAGGGGTATTAGAAAAAACCGCTTTAGTTTATGGGCAAATGAATGAACCACCTGGGGCAAGACAGCGAGTTGGTCTTTCAGCTTTAACAATGGCAGAACATTTTAGAGATAAAGAAGGGCAAGATGTACTTTTATTTATAGATAATATATTTAGATTTACACAAGCTGGATCAGAAGTTTCGGCATTACTTGGAAGAATACCTTCAGCAGTTGGATATCAACCAAATCTAGCAACTGAAATGGGAGCTTTACAAGAACGAATAACTTCAACCAAAACTGGGTCAATAACTTCAGTACAAGCGGTATATGTACCAGCTGATGATTTAACAGATCCAGCTCCTGCAACAACCTTTTCGCATTTAGATGCAACTACGGTTTTATCTAGAGATATAGCTTCTAAGGGTATTTATCCTGCAGTAGATCCATTGGATTCAAGTTCTAGAATATTAGAAGTGGAAACTGTTGGACATGAACACTATGAAGTAGCAGAGGGAGTTAAGCAGGCATTACAAAAATATAAAGATCTTCAAGATATAATAGCGATATTAGGGATGGATGAATTATCAGAAGAAGATAAAGTAACAGTAAATAGAGCAAGAAAAATAGAAAGGTTTTTATCTCAACCTTTTTTCGTAGCAGAACAATTTACAGGGATGAGTGGAAAATATGTCCCTTTAAAGGAAACTATACGAGGATTTAAAGAGATATTAGATGGTAAACATGATGATTTACCAGAACAAGCTTTTTTACTAGTCGGTACTATTGATGAGGCAGTAGCTAAAGCAGGGGAATTGATGGAAGGAGCTGAGTAATAATGGCGACTTTTGATTTTGAGATAATTACCCCTCAAAATGTAGAATATAAAGATGAAGCTAAGATGATTATAGCTAGAACTATTGAAGGAGATATAGGGATAATGGCAAATCATGCTCCATTACTAACTTCTTTGGATGTAGGAGAGATGATAATTAAAGATGAATCTGATAAAGAGATAAAATATTATATTTCTGGTGGATTTTTAGAAGTAACTCCAGAAAAAGTAAAAATTTTAGCAGATGAAGCTATTGAAGCTGATAAAATTGATGTTGAAAGAGCTAAAAAGAAAAAATCTGAACATGAAGCTAAATTAAAAAAACTAAAGGAAGATCGAGAAATTGCAGCAACTCAACACTCTTTAAAAGAGAGTATAAAGAAAATAGAATTAGGTTCAAATTAAAAAAGAGGGGATTCCCCCTCTTTTTTGCTTATGTAGTTTATACTCTGGTTAATAATTTTAGAAAATGGGGATGATAAGATATGATATTAGGTTTAACAGGTGGAATAGCCACGGGAAAATCTACAGTGACAAAAATGATAGATGAAAATTATGATGTTAAAATTATCGATGTGGATATGATTGCAAAAAACATAACACAAAAATATGAAATTATACAAAAAATTAAAAATGATTTTGGAGATAGAATAATTAATAAAAAAAATGGTAATATAAATCGAAAAAAATTAAGAAAAATTGTATTTTCAGATGAAAAAAAACTGCAAAATTTAAATAATATTACTCATCCAGCTATTTTGGATGAAGTAAGAAATAAAATAAAAAAATATAAAGAGTTAAAAGAGTTAATAATAGTTGATATGCCTTTATTATTTGAAGTAGATTTTCAAAGTGAAGTTGATAAAGTCTTATTGGTAAGTTGCTCTAAAGAGAACCAGTTAAAAAGATTAGAAAAAAGAGATGGAATTTCAAAAAAGTTAGCTAAAAATATGATCGAATCTCAAATGTCATTAGAAAAAAAGAAAAAAAAATCTGATTATATAATAAATAATAATGGTACATTTGAAGAACTCTTTTTTGAAATAAAATTAATTATGGAAAAAATCAAGAATAATATATAAATATTTTGATAAAATTAATAAAATAGTATATAATGTAATTATGATATATTCAAAAAATCTAATATATTAAATAAGATTATGA
>JBNJFI010000044.1:0-16557 GCA_051746725.1 Fusobacteriota bacterium | reverse complement strand
TATTCTAATTCCATCTTCTTCTATAACTAACTCTTTTACGATATAATTTAATAGATTCTCTAATTTTTCCAAAATATCCTCCTTATATTCATAATTTTTTATCTAAATATTTATCTTTAAATTACCTTCATTTAATTTTAATTTATCTTTTATCAATTTCCCATTGGTATCTGTTAATACATTGACAGTTGTAGCCTTTCCAAATTTAATTGTTTTATCTAAATTATAAATTTCATATTTAAAAACAACTTTTACACGGGTCACTTTTTCAACTGTGGTTATTATTTTTACTTCTTCATCATATTTTACAGGGTTAATATATTTTATATTTACTTCTCGTATTGGCAAATAATATCCTTTGTCTTCTATACTCTTATAAGAAACTCCATATTCCCGTATATATTCTGTTCTGGCCTCTTCTAACCAATTTAGGAAGTTTGCATGGTAAACTCTTCCCATTTTATCTGTTTCATAATAATAAACTCTATGTATTAATTCATGCATTATTTATGGCTTCCTTCATTTGTCTTACTGCATTTTCCATACCCACAAAAATAGCTTTACCTACAATGGAATGTCCTATATTAACTTCTTCTATTCCTTCTATTTTAGCTATTTCTTCTATATTTTTATAATCTAGTCCATGTCCTGCATTTACTTTTAAGTTTAAAACCTTAGCTGCTTTCACTGCCTCTTTAACTCTTGTTAATTCCTCTTCTTGTTCTTTTAAATCTTCTGCATCTGAATAATTTCCTGTATGAATTTCAACATAATCTGCGCCTATTTCCTTTGCTGTTTTCATTATATCTGTTTTAGGATCTAAAAATAAACTCACTTTTATCCCTCTATTTTTCAATCTCTTTATAACTAATTCTGTATTCTTTCTAATCTCGTCATTGGAGATATCAAGTCCACCTTCTGTGGTCAACTCTTCTCTTCCCTCTGGAACTATGGTACACATATATGGTTGTACTTGTAATGCAATATTGACAATTTCTGTATCTAGAGACATTTCAAAGTTAAGATTTGTAGATATTGCTTGTTCTAAAGTCCGTACGTCGTCGTCTTGTATATGCCTTCTATCTTTTCTAAGATGTACTGTTATTCCATCTGCCCCGCCCATTTCTGCTAAGATAGCAGCCTTTATAACATTAGGTTCAGATGCTAACCTTGCCTGTCTGACAGTTGCCACATGGTCTATATTAACTCCTAATTTCATATTATCCCCTTCCATTCTTCTTTTTTGAAAACTTCCAACTCAACATCATGATCTTTTAAGTTTTCTAAGATTTTATCCATTTCATCTAAGTGATCTGAGTTGGTAATAATTTTTATCTTACCAGATCCTGCATCTAGAGTTCTAACTATTCCCAGTCCCTCATAAGCTTCCACTATTTTATTTATAAAGTCAATATCTTGTTTTCTTGTCTGTATATAATATTCATAACTTTTCATGCTTTCTCCTCTTATAAATCACATTAATTTAAAACCTTATATATTATTTTTTATTTTTATTTTCTATAAGTTTTATCATCTCTATGTATTCATCAATGGAAAATTCCTCTGCTCTCTTTTTTGGAGATATCCCATTATCTTTTAATAATTTTCTCAACTCTTTTTTGTCATGACCAAGTCTATATAGATTATTTACTATATTTTTACGTTTTGTCATAAAACCTGCTTTGACATATTTAAAAAATAGTTTTTCATCTATTAGATCTTGATATTTGTTATCACGACGTAATATTATTTTCAAAAAAGCTGAATCTACATTGGGAGCAGGTGTGAAATCCTCCCTTGGAATATCGAATAGATAAGTTGCTTCTGCAAAATACTCTATTGAAAAAGTTAAAACGCTTCTGGCTTTTGTTCCAGGTTTAGCTGATATTCTCTCTGCAACTTCCTTTTGAACCATAATATATATTTCATCTATAATATCTTCATTGGCAATTAATTTTTGTATTATAGGAGATGTAATATAATATGGAATATTTGCCACTACTTTATTTTTAGATGATAAATGTTTTTTTAAATCTATTTCTAATATATCTCCCATTATCAAATTAAAATTGCTTTTATCTCCAAATTTATTTGAAAGAATTTTTTCCAAAGTATTATCTATCTCTACACAATTTACCTTTTTTGCTCTTTCCAATAATCTCTGTGTCAAAGCCCCTTTTCCAGGCCCAATTTCTAAAATACAATCATTATCTACGTTAGATACTTCCATTATCTTATCCAAAATTCGAGGATTATTAAGAAAGTTTTGTCCATATTTCTTTTTATGTTTAAACATTCTTTCCTCCATTATTCATTAAAATATCTCACCCAAAAATCTGATATTATTCCCTTATTTTTTAAATCAGTTGCATAACTTGTCGCCTTTTCTCTTGTTTCAAATTTTTTATCTATCATCATTTTATACATATATTTTTTAGTGCCCTCTTCTAAGTAATAAGCAGAATAACCTTTATCTTCTATTTCAGATATTTTTTTATCTACAAGATCTAGATCTCCAGAAGCACCTATTTGGATTGCATAATATTTAGTTAAATTTTCATTAGAAGAATCCTCTGATTTTTCCTGAACCTTTGTTTGAGTTGTTTCTTCTGTCTGGTTTTCTTTAGAAATGTTTTCTGAATCATTATTCATATCTTTATTTTCCTTTTCCTTATTTATTACCATATCTTCATTTATCACCATATCTTCAGGATTAATTCCTTCACCTTGTATATTTTCAATATAATTAATATCATCAACTAATTCTGAATTTATTATAGGATCCTCTTCAAAAGTAATATTAATAATAGATAAAATCAAAGTTATTATTAAGGCAGATATTATTATGGCAAATAATAAAACCTTTTTTTCATCTATCTTTTTATGAGAATCAGTATTTAAATTTTCTTTTTCTTTTGCCTTTTTCTTTTTCTTTAAAACTGCTTTGGAATAACTGTTTTCCATTTCATCAAAATCAAATTCGTCCATTCTTAATCCTCCTTATTAACAATTCCTATATATGGCAGGTTTCTATTTTTTTGAGCATAATCAATTCCATATCCAACTACAAATTCATCAGGTATTTCAAAACCAACATAATCAGTTTTTACGGTAACTTCTCTTCGTTCTTCTTTATTTAAAAGTGTACAAATTTTAATTGAATTTGGCTCTCTATCTTCTAATAAGTGGATAACTTTGTTTAAAGTATATCCTGTATCTATTATGTCTTCTACAATAAGAACATTTTTATTATAAATTGTTTCTTCTAAATCTTTTAAAATCTTAACCTCTCGAGAGCTTTCCATGCTATCTCCATAACTTGAAACAGTCATAAAGTCTATTTTAAGTGGTAAATCTATCTCACGCATTAGGTCTGACATAAATACTACAGATCCTCTGAGTAATCCAACTACAATTAAGGGAGTATCTCCTTTATAATCACTAGTTATTTTTTCTCCTAACTCTTTTACTTTTTCTTGTACTTTTTTTTCTGAAATTAACTCACTTACAGTATAATCCATATATTATTCATTATCTCCCTTCGCAACTGCTACATATGGTATATTTCTACATTCTTGTTTATAGTCTAGTCCATATCCTAAAACAAATTTATCTCCGATGTCAAATCCTATAAAATCTGCCTTTACATCTGCTTCTCTTCTGGCCTCTTTATTTAAAAGAGTACATAAAGTTATTGAGTTTGGAGATCTATCTCCTAAAATATGGAGTATTTTTTTTAATGTAAGTCCTGAGTCAATTATATCTTCAACAACTAAAATATCTTTTCCTATAATAGTTTCATCTAAGTCTTTCAAAATCTTAACTTCACGCGAGCTTTCAAATTCATTCCCATAACTAGAAGTGGTCATAAAGTCTATTTTAAGTGGTAAATCTATCTTTCTTATTAAGTCTGACATAAATAATATTGATCCTCTTAATAATCCTACAACTATAAGTTCATTATCTCTATTTTTATAGAATTCAGTTAATTCTTTTCCCAACTCTGCTATCCTTTTTTGCAAGTCATCCTCTGATATCAAAGTTTCAATTTCTATTCCTCTTGCCTTGCCCATCTAAAGCCTCCTGTTATTATTTATTATGTTTTTTATATTTTATCATTATAACCCAATTTTATCAAGTATTTTATTGATATTTTCAATGCAATATGGTATATTAATTATGTATTAAACTATAATTAATGGGGTGTATTTTATGAAAAAAAAGGGAGTTATTATAACTATTTCTATTATATTACTTTTTATTTCTTTGTTTTTTTCTTATAATCTATTCATTAAGTTTTTCTTTAATGAAAATTTTATAAAAGTTCCTAATCTTATTGGAAAAGACATAGCAGTTATAGAGTCTACTTTAGATGAAGACTGGTTAAAAATAGAAAGAGTTAATTACAAATTTTCAAATTATAGCAAGGATAGAGTTTATTCTCAATTACCAGAAGGTAATAAAATGGTTAAAAAGGGAAGAACTATTAAGGTTTGGGTTAGTAAAGGAAAAAATAAAATAGAGATGCCAGATTTTTCAAATCTATCTCTTTCTGAGGCAAGAGCTTTAGCTGAAAATAATAACCTAATTGTTAATAATCTATCTTATACCCATCATGACTATGATTTCAATAATGTAATCTGCGCAAATGTTCAACCAGGAAAGCTCATTAACAGAGAAAGTTCTATTTCTTTTTTAATAAGTTTAAGTAATGAATCTCAAAAAATATTTATGCCGGATATTATTGGGTTGAGTCATAAAAAGGCACAGATAATTTTAAATCAAAATGGGTTAACAATTGGTAATATAAGTTATTTATCAGATGAATATTTAAATAATGATGTTGTTTTAGATTCTACTCCATCTCCTGGGACTAAGTTATCCCCTGGAACTGTTGTTGATCTAATCCTAAATAAGAAGGGGGAATAATTATAAAAGGAAGAATTTTAAATAAAAGTAATGGTTTTTATTACGTAGAAGAAATTAAACCAAATAATGAAAATGAAATTGATAATTATAAAAAAAACATATATGAGTGTAAATTAAGAGGAAGACTAAAAAAAAATAAGAACTCTAAAAACTGTATGACTGGGGACTTAGTCAAATTTTCTCCAGAACTAAAAATAATTGAAAAAGTATTGAAGAGAAAAAATTATTTAATAAGACCTCTAGTAGCAAATGTGGATAAATTAATAATTACAATATCTGCTAAAGATCCTAAGTTAGATTTAAATACTTTAAACTTATTAATATTAAATAGTTTTTATTATAAAGTTAAACCCGTTGTGTTGATTAATAAAATTGACCTTCTATCTGAAAATGAACTAGTTGATCTCAAAGAGGATCTCAAATTTTTAAAGGCAATGGATATTAATTATTATTTTACTTCTATTAATTCTAAAAAATCTTTAAATCATATATACGATGAATTAAAAGATTCTATAATTGTTTTTGGTGGCCCCTCTGGAGTTGGAAAATCTTCTATTTTAAATTTAATTCAAAGCAAAAAAGAGTTAAAAATAGGGAGTTTAAATAAACAAAAAAGAGGTAAACATACTACCACTACTACTACTTTGATAAAAGTTAAAAATTTGGGATATGTTATTGATACTCCTGGATTTACTGCTATAGAAATACCAAACATTCAAACTTTCCAAGAGTTTTCTAGGCTTTTTCCTAGAATACATCAATTAAGTAAAAAATGTAAGTTTAATGATTGTAGACATACTATTGAACCAAAATGTGAAGTACAAAAGCAAGTTGAAAATGGAAATCTATCTAAAATTAGATATGATTTTTATTCATATATCTTAAAAAAAATTCAAAAAAGGTGGGAAAATTATTATGACTAAAATAGCACCTTCTATTCTCTCGTCTGATTTTAGTAAATTAGGTAAAGAGATAGAAGAAATTGATAAAGCTGGAGCTGATTATATACACATTGACGTAATGGATGGGATTTTCGTTCCAAATATAACTTTTGGGCCTCCTGTTATTAAATCTATTAGAAATAAAACTGACAAAATTTTTGATGTACATCTAATGATAGACAAACCAGAAAGATATTTAGAAGATTTTTTTAAAAGTGGCGCAGATATTATAACTGTACATGCAGAATCCACAACTCATCTGCATAGAACTATACAGCAAATAAAATCTCTTGGAATTAAAGCTGGAGTTTCTTTAAATCCAGCTACACCAGTAGAAAATATAAAATATATTTTAGAAGAATTAGATATGGTTTTGATTATGTCTGTTAACCCTGGATTCGGTGGACAATCTTTTATTAAAGAAGTTATTCCCAAGATAAAAGAAATTAGAAGTTTAAAACCAAATATAGATATACAAGTAGATGGAGGTATAAATGAAAAAACTGCCAAACTTTGCTTAGATGCTGGAGCGAATATACTAGTATCTGGATCATTTATATTTTCAAAAAATTACAAAAAACAGATCGATCTTTTGAAGTCTTTATAAGGAGGATACAATGACAAATACTAATATTAATGATTTACTAGAACAATTTTATGAAGTTTTTTATGAGATGGAGAAATTATCCCTCAAAAAAGGGTTTAAAAATCTTACAACAACTGAATCTCACACTATTGAGGCTATAGGAGATGAATGTATTCCTATGAAAGTTTTAGCAGATAGATTAGAAATAACAATGGGAACTGCTACAGTTGCTATTACAAAATTAACTGAAAAGAATTTTGTAAAAAGAGAAAAAGACCCTTCTGATAGAAGAAAAGTATTAGTTGGTCTTACTCCAAAGGGATTTGAGGTTTATAATTATCATAAAAATTATCATAAAAATTTAATTGCAAATATTACTAATGAGCTTCCAGATGAAGAAATCGAATGCTTTAAAAGAGTTTTAAAAAAGATTTTAAAAAATTCCAAGATTCAATTTGATCGATTAAAAAATAATTAATAAATATTATTTATTCTTTTTATAATATTTCATATTTATTAGTGATATTACCTGTGATCCGTTACAAAACATATACATATTAAATTTTATTTATATCATAAACTAAGTTTATTTTAATATTTTTAAAAGAAAGGAAAAAAATGTTATATTTAGATGGTTTTGCATTATCAAAATTAAAAGAAACATTTGAAGATAAATTTTTAAATAGACGAGTTACAAAGGTTTATCAATATGATAAATCTTCAATATCATTATTTTTTAAACAACATAATTTATTTGCTACTATAAATCCCAGTTTACCCATTATATATATTCAAGAAGAAAAAGAGGATGCTCCAAAAAAGCCAATGACCTTTGGGTTATTATTAAAAAAATATTTATTAAACGGAACATTAAATAAAATTGAACAACTGGGAATGGATAGAATTTTAATATTTCATTTTTCAAAGCTAAATGAGCTTGGTGAAATTCATAATTATAAACTAATTTTTGAAATCATGGGTAAAAAAAGTAATATTATTTTAGCAGATGATAATATGAAGATGATGGAATTATTAAGAGAATTTTCCATGGATGAAAACAAGCTAAGAACCCTTATGCCAGGTGTGGCATATGAACCGCCTATTATTACAGAAAAAAAATATCCTTATGATGTTGATCGTAACTTTTTTGAGGAAAATATCAACTCGTATCAAGATGTATATAAAAATATAGATGGTTTTGGATCAATTTCTGCAAAGGAAGTTTATAAGTCCTTTGAAGATTATCAAGAGTTTTTAAATAGAGAACCCAAACCAACTATATATTTTAAAAATAATAAAATTTATCAAGCTACCTTTTTTGAATATAAGGAATTCGAAAATCTCGAAAAAAAATCCTTTGATTCTATGAACAAGCTTATAAATTATTATATTGAAAAAACTATAACTAACCAAAACTTTAATACCCTAAACAGGAAATTAAAAAAAATAATCGACAAAGAGATCCAAAAAAACAAAAAAATTATAAAAAAAATAACTAAAGATATACAAAGAGGAAAAAATTATAAAAAATATAAAGAGATGGGAGATATTTTAGCAGCAAATCTTTATAATATTAAGCAATATCAAGAAGAGGTTACTCTTTATAATTTTTATGCTAAAGAAGATATTACAATTAAACTTGATCCATCTATCTCTCCTAATCAAAATTTAGATAATTATTATGAAAAATATAATAAGAAAAAAAGAGGATATTTTTATAATAAAAAACGAAGAGAAGAAATTTTAGATGAAATCAAATATTTAGAATCTTTAGAGGCCCATCTTTTAAATGCTGATAATATGACAGAATTAGAAGATCTTAAAGAAGATTTGATCGAAAATGGCTATATGGAAGAAAAAAAGAAGAAGAAAAATAAACGATCTAAGAAAAAGAAAAAGCCAAGTTATCTTAATATTAGAGAAGTTACTTCTTCTGATGGATTTAAAATTTTAATTGGAAAAAACAATAAAGCTAATGATCATCTTACTTTTAGAAAATCAAAAAAGGATGATTTATGGTTACATGCCAAAGATATTCCTGGAAGTCATGTTATTGTCAAAAAAGGGAATGCTGATAAGGTTCCAGATCAGACACTTTTAGAGGCTGCCCAACTTGCCGCTTATTATTCTAAAAGTAAGTTTGAAAATAAGGTTGCAGTGGATTATACTTTAAGAAAATATGTCACTAGTCCCAATGGAAGTAAACCAGGGTTTGTAATCTATACACATGAAAACGGAATAACAGTTCATCCAAAAAAGGATGTTTAATATAAAATAAAAGGCTACTGAGTTTATAAACTCAGTAGCCTTTTTTGGATTAAATCCATATATTAATCGATATTCACTTTTTTGTAAAATAACTTTTCACATTTATTTATTAATTTTCCTATTTCATTATCATATATATAATCCCATCCTACCCACATATACTTATCCTCTTTGGGGATTCTATTATCAACATCTGGATGGATGCTGGGAAATAATCCCTTATGAGCTAGAATTTCTCCTACCTTTTTTGAAGCAAAAAAGTCTACTGTTTCTTTTAATCCAGGCTTCTTATTTTTCTTTGATAACATAAATATAGGGCTTATAATGGCTCCATCTTCTGGCCAAACAAAGGCCATTGGTCCACCTTCTTTAACAGTTTTGGTGAAAAAGTATGGCATTATTGTTATTACAGGTGGTTTTGTCTTGGTATGAGACTTTACCATTTGAGATGGATGTAGATTTTGTACTAAACTTTCTCCTAATTTCATTACAGCTTCTTCTCCATACATCTTATATATATTTAGTAATATTGCATTAAATAGATCAAAATCTCCTATTGGAAGACTTACACTATTTTTAAACTCAGGTTTTAAGATATCCTCCCAAGTCTTAGGCATTTCTCTGTCTCCTAGTTCATTTTTATTTACTAAAAATACTGCAGGGACTACTCCAATCATAGAGTAATCTTTTTTGGGATCTTTTAAATCGATCTCTTCATTATCAAAATCAGTATTTAACTTATCAAATTCAGTATAATCTTTGAATAAATCTTTCTCTTTAAATTTACCCATTAATTCATTATCAAAAAAGAGATCAAATCCCGCTGAAATAAATATATCTGCTAGACTATCTCCTGTATCATCTGATAAGACATCTTCTTTTAACCAATCAAGACCCATAGACGCTGCTTTTAAATCATATGTGACCTTTGATTTTATATCTTCATTTTCATCTAAAAATCCTTCTAGAGCTTCTAACATAGGTAATCTTACTGGGCACGGTAAAAGTCCTTGTATTTTTAAAGCGTCTTTACCTTGTTCCCCTTTTTTGCTCTCACTTACCTCTACACTTTCTCTATTTTGAACTATAATATCTTCTAAGAGCTCTACAAATGACTCAATATCAATCTCTTTCATCTTTAACGCATCTTTTAACTTGACCATTTTCCCAAATTTTTCTCGTTTTTCTTTATCCTCCATTTGAGAAAATCCCTTTGATATAAATATATCTAAAGTTTCTGGATATTTATTTATTATATCATATAAAGTATCCGTTGTTTTAAAATAATTATTCATATTAACATCTCCTTTCTTTATCTCTATGGTAAAGATTATACCTAAAAAAATGGTTTTCGTCTGTAACAGATGTTACAAACGAAAACTTTTTTAGCCAGTTTGATGCCAACTCAATACTTTTGATAAGAAATTTTTCAAACTATCTGTTTGTGGAGTCCCTAATATATCAGGAGTTCCATGTTCCATTATTTTCCCCTCATCTATAAATAAAATATAATCTGCCACATCTCTTGCAAAACCTATTTCATGTGTAACTATAATAAAATCTTTTTTTTCTTCCTTTAATTTATTTATAGTTTCTAAAACATCGTAAGTCAAAACTGGATCTAGAGAACTTGTAGGTTCATCAAAAAAGAGAACTTCTGGTTCTATGGCTAATGATCTTACTATGGATACTCTTTGTGATTGACCACCACTAATTTCACTTGGCTTTTTATTTACATGTTCTATTAGACCAAATTCATCTAAAAGATAAATTGCTTTTTTTTCTGCTTCTTTGGGATCTATTTTATGGATTTTTTCTAAAATTACAGTTATATTTTCCAATACTGTTAAATGAGGAAATAAACTATGACTTTGGAATACAAATCCAACTTCTTTGTGATATTCCTTAAGATTATCTTTTTTGATTTCTAATCCATTTAATATTATTGATCCCTTAGTTGGTTCTTCTAGACCTGCTAATAACCTGAGTAGAGTGGATTTGCCACCTCCACTTGGGCCTATTATACCAATGACATGTTTCTCTTTTAAGTCGATATTTATACCTTTTAAAACTTTTATATCGTAATCTTTTTTGAGATTATTTAATATTAGATTCATTGTGAATACCTTCTTTCTAAGTAAGTTGTAATTCTAATTAAAGGAATAGTTGTAAGAAGGTATAATCCTAACATTAGAATATATCCCTCTGTAAATGCATAAGTTCTAGATTGAGCTGTAGATATAGTATAGAAAAGCTCTCTATATCCAATCATTTGAAGCAGAGCACTTCCCTTTATTATGAAAGTCAAATTCCCTGCTAAAGGTGGCATTATAATCTTTATAATTTGTGGTAAGATTATATGTCTATATTTTTGAATAGTAGTAAACCCAAAAATCTTAGCAGTCAAATGTTGTTCTTTTTCAATTGATTCTATGGCACCTTTAAATAAATTTGTCATATATGGAGCCATATAAAAACTTATTGCACTTATTCCCAAAACCATTCGGTTTTCATAATTAAATGCTGTTCCTATAAAATAATAGGTAATTAATATAAATACCAAAAGCGGCGATCCAAATATAATTTCATTAAAAATAACGCCTATATATTTTAGAAAATGATGAATAATTGGAATATTATTTATTGTTAATATATAAATAAAAAAACCTATTACTAAGCTGCAAAAAAGGGAGATTATACTTACCAAAATCGTATTCATCCATCCTCTAAAAATTAGTGATTTATATGGTTTCAAAAAAGAAAAACTAAAATTACTCGACGGCAACTTTTGTATTACAATATATATTAAGATTACGAAGACAAAAAAGGCTAAAATGAAATTTAGCCCTTTTATCACTTTTTTATTAAGATCCATTATTTATCTCCTGAGACTCTATAGAAATCTAAAGTTTGACCAGGTAAACTTTCTGCAATCACATCATTATACTTTTTAGCTAATCTGTCATAAACTCCATTTTCTTCAGCCTTATCTAAAAATTCATTTGCCTTTTTTAATAATTCAGTGTCTTTTTTTCTAACTCCCATTCCTATTGGCGTTTGCTCTATAGGATCCCATAAGATTTCTGTTTTTTCTGGATACTTCATATAAAATTCTGAAGCTGCTATTGCATCTATAATAAATGCATCAGCTTTTCCTTGAATTACTTCAAGAACAGCACTAGACTTATCATCAAATTCTCTTAATACTGGTTTATTAGCCTTTTTTTCTGGAATTGAAAGGGCAACAAAACTTTTAGGTCCAACAAATCTAACTCCTTCTCTAGAAAAAAGTTCCTCTTTATCTTCTATATTACTTTTTTTATTCAAAAGAGTTACCATTGAAAAATTAAAATATGGTTTTGTAAAATTTATTTTTCTAGCTCTTTCTTCTGTTATACTCATTGAAGCTATTATTATATCGATTTTATTGGTTTCTAAGGCTGGAATCAAAGATCCAAATCCTGTATCTACTATTTTTACTTCTCTTCCTAAATAATCTCCTAATTCTTTGGCTAAATCAACACTTATTCCCTTTGCTTCTCCTTCATCTGTTATTGTTTCAAATGGTGGCCATTTTAATTCCATTCCCACTCTTAAAACATCTTTTTTGCTACTTCCATCTTCATCAGTACCAGTTTTATTCCCGTCACCACATCCTACAATAAATAACGATAATATTACCGAAATAACTATTAACTTAATTTTTTCCATTTTTTCCATTTTTTCCTCCTTGAGTTTTTTTTCTCTTAATACTAATACCTGCTTATTATACCATATATTGTAATTATATCAAAATTATACCTGTTAAATTAAGTACATAATTAATATTCTATTAACAAGTTAAATGTATAAATAAAACTACCTTCTCTTTTTTGAATAACTCATTATATAATTTAACCGCTTCTGTACTATTTTTGCAAAAAAGGGTTTTATTTTTATCTTTTATAAAGCTTTTTACCTTATCATCAACTTTCATTTTCCCATTATATCCCTGACCAATTATAACTGTATCATATTTATCGATATTTACATCTGACATATCACTTATCTGCATATGGTGACCTCTATCTCTCCACCATTCTGATATAACCTTTTTTCCTGCAATTATAACATCAGAAGTATACTTAACGCCATTGATTTTAATTTCTCCAAAGCTATATGATTCTATCATTTGTATCTCCTCCTCTAACAAATAATATACTAAATATATTATATTTTCCTTTTTATTTTTAATTTTTTTACTAAATTAATAATATGAAATATTTTAGATAAAATTATAATAAGGATTCCCTTCTGGGAACCCTTATTATATCTAATATCACTTATTCAATTTTTTTAAAATATTTCGTGCTAATAAAACTCCATTTACAGAAGATTGCATCAATCCACGTGTTATTCCAGCTCCATCTCCGCCTAAAAATAGGTTATCTAAAGAACTACTTTCAAAATTATCCCTTACTTTCACTATATTAGAATAAAATTTAACTTCTACACCATAAAGCAAAGTTTCATCACTTGCAATACCTGGAGTAACGTTATCAAGTGCGTATATCATCTCTATTAAATCCATGAGTATTCTATGTGGTAATACCAAACTCAAGTCACCTGGTACGGCGTCTTTTAACGTAGGAATGATATTATTTCTATAAAGTCTATGGTCATATGTTCTTCTTCCACGTATTAGATCTCCAAATCTTTGAACTAATATTTTATTTTCGGTTAACATATTTGCTAATTTTGCTATATGCTTTCCATATTCAATTGGAGACTTAAATGGCTCTGTAAAGTTTTTAGATACCAATAATGCAAAGTTTGTATTATCGCTTTTTCTATCTTTATAACTATGTCCATTTACAACTGCTAATTTATCATCATAATATTCCGAAGACACAAATCCTCCTGGGTTTGAGCAAAAAGTTCTAACCTTATCATCAAATGTCTTGGTATAGTGTATCATTTTTCCTTCATATAAATTTTCGTTTATCTCTTTCATAATTTCATTTCTACACTCTACCCTGACTCCTATATCCACAGTTCCTATTTTCATAGGCATGTTGTGCTCTTTACATCTATCCATTAACCATTCAGATCCTTCTCTTCCAACTGTTGCAACAGTACTTTTTCCATAATATTTATCTTCTTCTTTAGTAATTACACCCTTTACTTCATTATCTTCTATTATGAAATTTTTTACCATTGTTTCAAATATTACTTCTACACCTTGCGCTTTGAGATATTCATATAGCTTTGTATATAATTTTTGCGTTTTTTCTGTTCCTAAATGCCTAACTGGACAATGAATAAGCTTTAAGTTGGCTTCTATTGATTTCTTTCTTATTTTTTGCATTTCGTCTGTTTCAAATTCACCATGGACCTCTTTAGTTGCTCCAAAATCTAAGTAAATTTCATCTACATAGGATATCATCTCCTGGGTTTTTTCAACTCCAATATATTCAGGTAGGTTTCCTCCCACCTCATGTGACAGAGACAGTTTTCCATCAGAATAAGCTCCTGCTCCTGCCCATCCTGTTGTAATTGAACATGGGTCACAGTAAGCACATTCTCCATCTTTGTTAGTTTTTGGACATAGACGCTTATAAATATCTTTTCCCTTTTCAATTATAACAACATCGATATCTTGGTTTTGTTTTTTTAATTCATATGCAGTAAATATTCCTGCTGGTCCTCCTCCAATAATTATAACATCATATTCCTTCATGTTGATCCCACCTTTTTTAGTATTTTTTCATCCACAGTATATTTTAGCATATAAAAAGAGTTTTAGCAAAACAAAAATATATTTTTGTTTTTAGGACTATTTTAATAATTAAGAAAAAGTAATTCTCTCTACAAAATCAAATTTGATTTTGTAGAGAGAATTCAAAGTCTTCAATATTTTATCATAATTTTTCTCTCAAAATTTATATTTTGATACCAATATATTTAAAATATTAGCATTATCCTTATTTCCAAATAAATTAATTTATCTCTTTAAAACTAACCTTCACTTTTTTGTAATTCTTTCCATCAACTGCAATATCCTCTATCTCTTCTCTACTAGTTTCAGTCCCATCATAAATATAAGGCTTTGCAATAAATGTATCGGTATTTTCATCTTCTATGGCAAAATACAATTCCACATCTTTATTTTCAAGATCATTTCCAAGAATATACATTACCAAAGCATGTTCAGCTTCATGAAAACCATTTTTCCACCAATCAGTCTTCCAATCATCTGCATTTCCATCATTCCACCAACTACCATCAGGTTTTATGCTATAATTAATACTCCCATATTTAGGATCTACCAATTCCATCCAATTACTCATTGTTTTTTTAAGTTTATCTGTGTATTCTCCACTTTCCATATTAAGAGTTGCTGTCAGTTGATTGGCCTCTGCATATATCCACCATTGTGAGTTCTTATAATTCACACTATCATATGAAGTCATTTTATCTGCCCATTTACCATATTCATCTTGATAAGCAAGATCGATCCATTTATCAACATTATTATTTACTAGATCCTGATAAGGATTATCATCTAGTCTCTTATCCAGTTGATGCAGCATCCAGTATGATTTTAAAGTATGCCCAAAATCAACATGTCTCGTATTAAAGGCACCTATATTATCCATTTGACCCCAGAATATCCCATTTTTATAATAATTTTCTATCATTGAATCTGCAAAAACTCTCATATCATTCAAGAATTGTTCCTGTCTAGCTTCTGTTGACAACACCGGTTGAGAAAGCATCATATAGGCATTAATCTGATCCAAAAGTGAAACTAATTCATAACCTCCACCTTCTTGATCTATCTCCTCTGTAAAATCATAGTTAAATCCATCCAATAATATATTTTCCGATTCTACCCAGTATTTATCCATTATTAAATCTCTAGTTTTATAAATATATTCTTCTACCTCAGTATCTCTGGTAACAAAGTAATAAGCAGCCATTCCCATTGCACAGTAAGAAGCGTCTTGAGCAAATTTACCGTACTGACCTTCTTTAAATCCAGTGTCAGGCTCACTTTCTTTTATTTGTTCCATTGTAAAAGCATCTCCATTTTTATCAATCACCCAGTACCATCCGCCATTTTCTTTGTCCCAGGCATGATCAATTAACCAATTCGTTCCCGCTTTGGCGTATTCCAAATATTTCTCCTGACCAGTCATCAAATATGTCATACTATAAAAGTATATTTGTCTTGCAATCATTCTTGGATGTCTCGGTTCATAAACCTCATCACCATCAAATGTTCTATATGTAGGAAAGTTCCCAACTGGCTCACCAAGTGAACTGTCTAACTCCCAGAATGGTAGTAGATCTTCTACTAGATGTTTCTTCCAAGTTTCACCTTGCATAATCTCAGGGTCATAATTTAATTCTGACTCACCATTTTGACTAAGTTCATCTTTAACTTTAATAGGATCTGTTTTTATCTTTTTCTCACCATCTTGATTAAAAGAACAACCTACAACAATCAAAACGATAACAACTAACATTAATTTCAAACTCCATTTTTTCATTTTCATTTACTCCTTTTTTTATCATGCATTTTTAATCTGTATTATATTGGTGTTTAATTGGTGAAAATTTGTGGCTAATTAATTTTTTTGTTTTCACTTTTCTCTATTCACTGCTATTCCTTTTCCATGATTTAGGATCTATCTTATAATACTGTTGCAATTCATTATAAAGCTCTTTATGCTTTTTATACAGTTGATCAGGTTTTTCAAAAAAGGTTTCTGTTGCCACTGCAAAAAATTCTGCTGGATTAGTGGCTCCATATTTATCCATAACAGAAGTTTTATGATTCTTTTTATC
>JBNJFI010000043.1:0-16563 GCA_051746725.1 Fusobacteriota bacterium | reverse complement strand
GAAATAGTAACTAAATGTGGAATAATGTTACAATCTAAAAACCGACCTCAAAATAAAGTTCATTATTATGATACAAGTAAAGAACATATAATAAAATCTGCAAATAGATCTCTTAAAAATATGAAAATTGATTATATAGATCTTTTGTTGATACATAGACCAGATCCTTTAATGAAACCTCAGGAAGTTGCCAGTGCATTTAATCAGCTCAAAAAAGAGGGGAAAGTTAAGAATTTTGGTGTTTCTAATTTTTTACCACATCAATTCGATATGTTACAAAAATTTTTAGATGTTCCTTTAATAACTAATCAAGTTGAAATTTCAGTAACAGAATTAAAACAGTTTGAAAATGGAACAATGGAGCACTGTATATCTAATGATATTTCTCCAATGGCTTGGTCTCCAGTTGGTGGCGGGGATATATTTAGAAGTAATAGCGAGAGAGTGAATCGACTCAAAAAAGTGTTACATGAAGTAGCAAATAATCATGGAATAGATGGAATAGATATGATAATGTATGCATGGTTATTAAAACATCCAGCATCTATTATGCCAGTTATAGGAACTGGTAAAGAAAATCGAATTAATGCAGCAATTGAATCAACAAAAATTGAATTAACAAAGCAGGAATGGTTTAAAATATATGAAGCTTCTCGGGGCAGAGAAGTAGCATAGGGTTTTCCTATAAAGAATTTATACTTTAAAATAAAAAAAGTCGCCTTAAGGCGACTTTTTTTATTTGATTCTTACTCTTTATCTTTAGATGCTTTAACCATTAATTCTGATATTTTATTTGCGAAATTAACTGGGTCATCAATTTCAAATCCTTCTATAAGATTTGCTTGATCATAAAGTAATTCACTGTAATCTTTTAATTCTTCTGAATTTATCCCTTTAGAATAAAGATTTCTTAGAGATTCAAATACAGGATGTTTTGGATTTATTTCCAAAATCTTTTTTGCCTTTAACTGTTGTTGCTGAGCTTGAGGTAATTGAGACATTATTTGTTCCATCCCCATACTAATTCCATTGTCATCACTTACTAGACAAACTGCACTTGATTTTAATCTATTTGTAAGTTTTACATCTGAAACTTTATCTCCTAAATTTTCTTTGATTTTTTCAATTAATCCTTTATTATCTTCTTCTATCTCTTTAGTTTCTTCTTTTTCTTTTTTGTCTTCTTCTCCTAAGTCTAATTCACCTTTTGTAACAGATTTGAATTCTTTATCATCATAATCTCTCATTGCTTCAATTGCGAATTCATCAACTTGATCAAAGAAATACAATACTTCAAAGTCTTTATCTTTTAATTGCTCCATTTGCGGTATTTTATCTATAGCTTTTTTGTCTTTTCCTGTTGCATAATAAATAACCTTTTGCTCTTCTTTCATTCTTTCGCAATATTCTGCCAAAGTAGTCTTTCCGTCTTGCTTTGAAGAATCAAAGATTAAAAGATCTTTTAGTTTATCTTTGGCAGTAAAAGGATTTGAATAAATACCGCTTTTTATAGCTGTACCAAATTCATTCCAAAACTGGATATATTTTTCTCTGTCTTTTTTTAACATATTTTTAAAAGTTTTAGATATCTTTTTTTCTAAATGTTTGGCAATTACTTTAAGTTGTTTACTGTCTTGTAATATTTCTCTAGATACATTCAGAGAAAAATCAGGTGAATCAACTAATCCTTTTATAAATCTAAAATGATCAGGTAAAAGATCTTCTGCATTTTCCATTATGAAAACACCTTTAGAGTATAATCTTAACCCTTTGGTAAAATCCTTTGAATAAAAATTCATAGGTGCTTTACTAGGTATGTGCAATAAAGCAGTATATCTTAAAGTTCCATCTACGTTTATATGGATATTTTCCAATGGGTCTGTAAAATCATTATAAGTTGATTTATAAAATTCATTATAGTCTTTATCATCTAGTTCTGATTTTTGTTTTCTCCATATTGGAGTCATAGAATTAAGAACTTCAGTTTTAATTTTCGTTTCTGGAGTAGCATCTTCAATTTCATTCCCATCTTCATCTGTAGGAATAACTTCTTCTTCTACATCCATTTTTATAGGATAACTAATATAATTAGAATATTCTTGAACTAGAGATTTAATTTTGTCAGTTTCTAAAAATTCTTCAGTATTAAAACCTTTTTTATCTTCCTCATCTCTTAACTTTAATATAACAGTAGTACCTCTAGTTTTTCTTTCATCAGTATAATCGATGGTATAAGTATCAGTACCATCGGAAACCCATTTTACGGCTTTATCTTCTTCATTCGATTTAGAAATAACAGTAATTTCTTTAGCAACCATGAATGCTGAATAAAAACCAATTCCAAATTGTCCTATTATATCTGTTTCATCTTTAGAGTCATCTTTTTTGGCCTCTTTTAATTTTTTTACAAAGTCTTTTGATCCAGATTTTGCAATAGTACCAATATTCTCGACCATTTCATCATAAGTCATTCCGATACCATTATCAGATATAGTCAATGTTTCAGAATCCTTATCAGGTGATATATAAATTTCTAATTTTTCATCATCGCCTAATAGTTCAGGGTTTTGTAGTGCTCTAAATTTTATTTTGTCCAAGGCATCACTTGCGTTAGATATTAACTCTCTTAGAAAAACATCTCTATGTGTATAGATTGAATGGATCATCAAATCTAAGAGTTGATTTGTTTCCGCTTTAAATGATTTTGTTGTCATAATTTATCTCCTCCATATTATTTTGTTAGCACTCGTCATCTTTGAGTGCTAATAGAATTTTACCATATATATTTTTTTTGTCAAGTAAATATTCAAAAAAGTAGAATATTAATCGATGATATATGTTTTGAATAAATTTAAAATCCAGAAAATTCATTGCACTAATAAAATATATATGTTAGTATTTATCTCGTCTTCAAACAAGACGATTGTCGGTAAATGGTATTTAAAATTTTTAAATTGAAGTGCATCTCATATATAAAGAGGTGTGAAATTACAGGAGGATATTTTAGTGAACAAGTTAAGAAAAATGATGTCGGTTGTATTGATATTAATTGTTGTAGGATTAAGTTTTGGATGTAATATAGGGAAATCAAAAGAAAAGGAAGAGGAAGTAAGGTTAACATATGTAGAGTGGACTTCAGCTATTGCCAGTACAAATATTGTAAAGGCAGTGTTAAAAGAAAAGTTAAATTATGAAGTAGATGCAACGCCGGTTACTCCCCCAATGATGTATGAAGGGCTTAAGGTTAATGAAGTAGACGCTACTGTATGTGCTTGGTTGCCAACTCCCCAAAGAGATTGGTATGAAGCTGCTAAGGAGGATATAGTAAATCTTGGACCAAATATGGATGAGACTCGAATGGGATTAGTCGTTCCAGATTATGTAAAAATAGATAAAATAAGCGAAATGGCAAATCATAAAGAGAAATTTGACGGTAAGATAATAGGAATAGATGCTGGAGCTGGTCAAATGAGAATGACTGAAGAGGCTATGGAAGGCTATGGATTAGAAGACTTTGAACTTGTAAGTGGAAGTGGAGCTACTATGGTTGGAGCTTTAAAATCTGCTATTGATAGAGGAGACTGGGTAGCAGTAGTAGGTTGGAAACCACATTGGAAGTTTAGTAGATGGGATCTTAAATTTCTAGATGATCCAGATAAATATTTTGGAGATGCGGAAAGAATAGATACAGTAGTTACAAAAGAATTTCCAAATGAAAAACCTAAGGCTTCTAAATTTTTAGATAACTTTAAATGGACTGCTAAAGAAATGGGAGAAGTTATGTTACTAAATAGAAAAGAAGGAACGGATCCATATGAAAATGCAAAAAAGTGGGTAAATGATAATCCTGAAATAATAGAAAAATGGCTAGAAGGAACAGAAGATTTACCAAAATATAAAACAGATTAAGAATGCAAAGGAAGACTTAAATTTAAGTCTTCCTTTTTAATTTTGTAAGTAATATTAATTTTTTTTACATTTTTTCTTGACAAATAATTAAAAAAAAGATATACTTAATTTAGATATTAGCACTCGGAAGTGATGAGTGCTAACAAAAAAGAGGTGAAAAAATGTCAATATCTAAAAGAGAAAAGAAAGTGCTAGGGGCAATAATTGATTACTATATAACAGAAGGAAGTACTGTTGGTTCAAGAACTTTGGTAAAAAAATACGAATTAGGTGTATCTTCAGCTACAGTCCGAAATGTTATGTCTGATTTAGAAGAATTAGGTTATTTAATAAAAACCCATGCATCCTCTGGAAGGATACCAACCTCAAAGAGTTATAAATATTACATGAAAAAATTATTAGATGTTCGCAAGTTATCTCAGAAAGAGATAAAACATATTAACTCGATTTATGAAGAGCGTTTAACAGAACTAGAAGAGGTTTTGGCAAGAACTTCCAGCCTTCTATCTAAAATGAGTAAATATGCAGGTGTAGTTATTGAACCAGATGTTAATATTGAATTAGTAAAAAAAATAAAGTTGGTTCACATTAACGATTATCTTTTAATGGTAGTATTAGTTATAGGAAATAGTACATTTAGAAATAGAAAAATTCATTTGCATACACCAGTTGAAGAGAGCAAAATTCCAAATATTACAAAAAAGTTAAATAATATATTGCAAGGGAAAGAGCTTTATAAAGTAGTAACTGGCTTAGAAAAACTTATTAATAAGATAATAGGATCAAAAAATAGTAAAGATAAATTAGAGCAGATTGAAAAGAAATTTAAATCTGGGTTTTATTTAGAAGGAGCCACAAATATAATTAGATGTATAGAACAAGATGATCCAGAAGATATAGTGGATGTAGTTGAATTTTTAGAAGGAAGAAAAGATGTTCGAGATATTTTTGAAAGCATTGCTAAAGATGAAAAATATGATGAAAGTAAAGTTAATATTGTTTTAGGAGAAGATTTAGGGATAAAAGGAATTGAAGATTTAAGTTTTATATTTTCAACTTATCAATTAGGTAAATCTAAAGGTGTTGTTGGAATAATAGGACCTAAAAGAATGGAATATTCTAAAACAGCTAGTTTAGTTAAACATGTAGTAGATGAAGTAAATAAAATAGTTAAAACTATTGATTATTCTAAATAAAAGAGGTGAAATATGGAAGAAAAAGAGACAAAAAAGAAAAAAGATGAAGAGTTTGAAGAAGGAATTGAAGCTGAAGAAGTTGAGATTCTAGATGAAGATGAAAAAGAGGAAGAAAAAGAAAAGAAAAAAGAAAAAGCACAAGAATCAAAAGAAGAATTAACAGAAAAGGAAAAACATAAAAAAGAAGCTCAAAAATGGAAAGAACTGTATGCGAGAAAAGCTGCAGAATTTGAAAACCGAAAAAAAAGAATGGAGCGAGATCAAAAAAACTTTGAAAAATACGCTACAGAAAAAGTTATTATTAAAGTTTTAGAAGCTGTAGATAATTTAGATCGAGCTATTAATTCTTCTAAAGAAAACCAAGATTTTGAAAGTTTAGTTAAAGGTGTTGAAATGACTTTAAGACAAATGCATAAAATGTTAAAAGATGAAGGTGTAGAAGAAATCGAAGCAGAGGGTGAAGAATTTGATCCTAGAAAACATCATGCAATGATGCAAGAAAAAAATGAAGAATATGACCACAATACAGTAATTCAAGAATTACAAAAAGGTTATAAAATGAAAGACAAGGTAATTAGACCAACATTAGTAAAAGTAGCAAAGAATAAATAAAAATACAATAATAGGAGGAGTATAAAATGGGGAAAATAATAGGAATTGATTTAGGTACAACAAACTCTTGTGTATCAGTAATGGAAGGAAACGATGTAAACATAATTCAAAATGCAGAAGGGGCTAGAACTACACCATCTGTTTTATCTATAAAAGAAGATGGAGAAAGAATAGTTGGAGAATTAGCTAAGAGACAAGCTATAACAAATCCTGAACATACAGTAGCATCAATAAAAAGACATATGGGTGAAGATTATAAAGTAAATATATGGGATAAGGAATATACACCGCAACAAATATCAGCATATATTTTACAAAAATTAAAAAAAGATGCAGAGGCTTATTTAGGTGAAGAAGTAAAGGAAGCAGTTATAACTGTGCCAGCTTATTTCTCAGATTCTCAAAAGAAAGCCACAAAAGATGCAGGTAAAATTGCTGGTTTTGATGTAAAAAGAATTATAAATGAACCTACAGCAGCAGCTTTAGCATATGGTTTAGACAAAAAAGATGAAGAAGAAACTATATTGGTATTTGACTTAGGTGGAGGTACATTTGATGTATCTGTTTTAGAAATTGGAGATGGAGTTGTAGAAGTTAGAGCAACAAGTGGAAATAACTCTCTTGGTGGAGATGATTTTGATGAAGTTATAGTTGATTGGATGGTAAAAGAATTTAAAAAATCTGATGGAGTTGACTTATCAAAAGACAAAATGGCTTACCAAAGATTAAAAGATGC
Organism: Fusobacteriota bacterium; assembly: GCA_051746725.1. Lineage (GTDB taxonomy): Bacteria > Fusobacteriota > Fusobacteriia > Fusobacteriales > JBNJFI01 > JBNJFI01. Next base: position 10,110 of record JBNJFI010000043.1, on the reverse strand, counting down.
AGCAGAAAAAGCCAAAAAAGAATTATCTAGTTCAAAAGAGACAACAATTAACTTACCGTTTGTAACAGCGGACAATACTGGACCAAAACATTTGGAAATGAAACTTACAAGAGCTTTATTTAATGAAATGACAAAAGATCTTGTAAATGCAACACATGGACCTACCAAAACTGCTTTAGAAGATTCTGGATTGACTGCAGATGAAATAGATGAAGTAATTTTAGTAGGTGGATCTACAAGAATACCAGCAGTTCAAGACTGGGTTGCAGATTATTTTGATAAAACTCCTAATAAGAGTATAAATCCTGATGAAGTTGTTGCCAGTGGTGCAGCAATACAAGGTGGAGTATTAAGTGGGGATGTAGACGATGTATTATTATTAGATGTAACACCATTATCTCTTGGAATAGAAACACAAGGTGGAGTATTTACTAAATTAATAGAAAAAAATACAACTATACCTGTTAAAAAGAAAAAAGTATTCTCAACAGCAGCAGATAACCAAACAGCTGTAACTATAAATGTATTACAAGGTGAAAGAGCAATGGCAGCCGATAACACTGAGTTAGGAAGATTTAACTTAACAGATATCCCACCAGCACCTAGAGGAGTACCTCAAATAGAAGTTGCATTTGATATAGATGCAAATGGAATAGTACATGTTCATGCTAAGGATTTAGGAACAGGAAAAGAAAATAAAATAGTAGTTTCAGATTCTACAAATTTATCAGAAGAAGAAATAGAAAGAATGGAAAAAGAAGCAAAAGCACATGAAGAAGAAGATAAAAAACGAAAAGAATTAGTTGAACTTAGAAACCAAGCAGATCAATTAGTATATTCAACTGAAAAAACTTTAAAAGAAAATGGAGATAAAGTTTCTGATGATGAAAAGAAAAAAATAGAAGAAGCAGTTTCAAAAGTAAAAGAAGTCAAAGATGGCGATGACATAGAAGCAATCAAAACAGCTTTAGAAGAGTTACAAAAAGCTTCCCAAAAGATAGCAGAAGAAATATATAAAGAAGCTCAAGCTAAGCAACAAGAACAAGGAGCTGCAGGACAAGGTCAAGCAGATCAAGGAAATCCTGATGATGATGTAGAAGAAGCAGAAGTAGTAGATGAGTAAAAAATAAAATATGAAAAATATAGAAGGGGAGGGATTAATTCTCTCCCCTTTTTTTGAATAAATAAGAGGAACAAAGAGATTTAATAATGAAAGAAAGGAGAAATTGATGTCAAACAAACAAGATTATTATGATATATTAGGGGTATCAAAGGATGCAACTGATAGAGAAATCAAAAAAGCTTATCGAAAACTAGCTATGAAATATCATCCAGATAAAACTTCTGGAGATAAAGGGTCAGAAGAAAAATTTAAAAAAATATCAGAAGCTTATGAAGTTTTATCAGATTCTGATAAGCGAGCTAAGTATGACAGATTTGGACATTCGGCTTTTGAAGGTGGAGCCGGTGGACCTGGAGGTGGATTCGGAGGTGCAGGATTTGGAGACTTCGATGATATTGGAGATATATTTAGCAGCTTTTTTGGAGGCGGAAGGTCATCTGGTCGAGCTAGAAGACAGGTTCGTCATGGAGAAGATTTAAGATACAATCTTGATATTACTCTAGAAGAGGCGGCTAAAGGAGTACAAAAAGAGATAAAATATAGAAGAAAAGAAGCTTGTTCAACATGTAATGGAAGTGGAGCTAAACCAGGAAGTGATTTAGAAACATGCTCAACATGTAACGGTACAGGAGAGGTAAAACAACAAACAAATAGTATGTTTGGACAATTTGTAAATGTATCAACATGCTCAACATGTAACGGAAAAGGAAAAGTTCCAAATGAAAAATGCTCTTCGTGTAATGGTACAGGAGAAACAAAAACAACTGTTACCAAAAAAGTTAAAATACCTGCTGGAGTTGAAACTGGTCAGAAAGTTCGAATTAGCGGCGGTGGAAATGTAGGAGAAAATGGTGGGAATTATGGAGATTTATACATCTATATTAATGTAAAACCTCATAGCATATTCACTAGAAGAGATAATAACATTGTTTGTGAAGTTCCAATTAGTTTTACAACTGCAACATTAGGAGATGAAATAGAAATTCCTACTCTAGAAAAGAAAACTAAGATAAAGATACCTGCTGGAACCCAAAATGGAAAAGTGTTTAGATTAAAAGGTAAAGGAATACCGAATTTAAGAGGATATGGAACAGGAGATGAATTAGTTAAAATTACTGTTGAAGTTCCGACAAATTTGAATAAAGAACAAAAAGAATTACTTAAAAAATTCGATGAAAAAATGGAAGAAAAAAATAATTCTAAAATAAAGAGTTTTTTAGATAAGATTGCAGAGAAATTCAAAAAATAATTGAAAAAGTATGATATCTATGGTATAATACTAAAAAATAAATTATAGAGGGAGCGGTATAATGGGTTTTAATAATTTTGTTTTATATGCTGAAGGTGGAGCACAGGCTCAAGCTTCAGGAGGCGGGATTTTTTCTATTGTATTAACAGTTGCTGTATGGATTGGTGTATTTTATTTTATTTTAATAAGACCACAACGGAAAAAAGCCAAAGAACATAAAGAATTAATAGAAAGCTTATCAAAAGGTGATAATATAATAACTTCAGGAGGAATTAAGGGCGAAATAGTTTCAATTACAGATAGGTATTACGAAATTAGAGTAGATAAAGGTGTGAAACTTACAATTAAAAAATCTGCAGTATCAACTGTGGTAGAATAAACAGAGAAAGCGACAAGTATACTTGTCGCTTTTTTGAAAGTAAAGAGAAAATTTTATATAAGGAAAGTAATAGGGGGAAAAATGAAAAAAACTCTAATGATTTTAATGGTTTTAATTGGTATTATTATAAATGCAAAGGATTTATCGGAAGTTTTAGATATAAAACTAGGGAAAAATTCTGTTATATTTAATATAGATGATAAAGGGATAGAAAAGCCTCTTATAACATATGATGATGAAAATAGACTTATATTTATTGAGTTTCAAGATACCAAATTAAATTCTAATTTAAAAAATATGAATATAAATGGAAATTATATAAAAAACATACAAATGATTAACTTTGAAAATGTCACAGATTTCTTTATAAAATTAAACAAAAATGTAGAATTTAAGGATCAATTTTTAGAAAATCCCAGAAGATTAGTTTTAAATTTAAGTTATGGAGATGATCGTAAAAGAATTGTTATAGATCCAGGTCATGGAGGAAAAGACCCAGGAGCAGTTGGATATAGAAATTTATATGAAAAAGACATAGTTTTAAATATGGCAAAGGACTTAAAAGAAAAATTAGATGATCGTTATGACGTTTTATTAACTAGAGATAAGGATGTATTTATACCTCTAGGATCTAGAAGTAAAATAGCTAATGATTATAAAGCAGATTTATTTATAAGTATTCACTTAAATGCTAATAGAAGTAGTAGAGCAAGTGGAGTCGAAACTTTTTATTACTCAAGAAGGTCATCAGACTATGCAAAACAAGTAGCTGAATTTGAAAATAAAGTTGATGAAGAATTTGGGATAACGAATGATTATGCTGAGTTAATAGTTAATGATATATCGTATTCTATGAATCAGGAAAGAAGTGTAAAAATAGCGAGAAACATAGAAGATAACTTAGCAAAAAAGACTAAATTCAAATCCCGAGGTATTTATGGAGCTAATTTTTCAGTTTTGCGAGGTACAAAGGCTCCAGCAGTTTTAATAGAAGCTGGTTTTATAAGTAATGTAAATGAGGCAAAAAAGTTGGCAACTAGATGGTATCAAAAAAGGATAGCTACTGGTATTTCAGAGGAAATAGATAAATATTTTAATTAATATAAATTGAAAATAAGGAGAAATTATGAAAAATTTTAAAGTTTTACTTATTTTATTATTAATAACTTTAGCTACAGGGTATCTATATTATATAAATATAATAACTGCTCCAGAATATAAAACTGTAGATTTGGACTCACATGATACTGATATTATAGTTGAGGATGTTGAGTCAGAAATTGTTAATATATATGTGCCTGATAAACGAAAAAAGAACTTGAAAAAACAGGAAATAGAGATTTCTGATTATGAAGATTTAAATCAAAAAGTAAAACTAATTTTTAATAAATTAATAGAAAAAAATAATTTGATAAGAAACAATACAAGAGTGATTAATGTATTTATCGATGATGAAAAATTATATCTAAATGTAAATGATGTTTTAAAGGAGGGGATAAATAATTCAACAGAAGAATTATTGGTAATATATTCCATAGTAAACACCATTACAGATTTAAATGGAATTACTCAAGTAAAAATTTTAATTGAAAATAAAGAAGTTGAAACCCTAGGGGGATATATAAATTTATCAGATTTTTTCAAAAAGGATAACTTGTTGTTAAAAGGAGACTAAAATGTTATATTTACAGATTTTTTTAGTATTAATAATTTTATTAATTATTTTCGTATATATATATTACAGTAGAGAAAGTAAATTAACAGAAGCCATTGCTTTTTATGAAAATGGCGATTATAATGAAGCGTTGGAATTATTAGAAGTCTATTCTTCTGCTAAGCCAAACAGTATAGAAGCTAAAAAATATCTTTCTAAAATTTATAATATACAAAAAAGTTATACACTTGCTATAAAACAGGCGATATCTATAGCAAATAGTAGATACTCAACCAACAAAGAAAAAGCTGATGCATATGCATTTGTAACGAGTTTACACATAAAACAGGAAAATTATGAAAAGGCTATTGCAATTGCCAAAAAAGGGTTTAGATTAGACCCTAAAAATATTAATCTCCATTATCAATTAGGAATACTATATATGAAAAATGAGAAGAATTATAATGCAATAAAAGAATTCAATTTAGTTTTAAATAAAGATCGAACTCATATAGATGCTCGAATGAATCTTGCAAAATTACACCATGAATTACATCATGAAAATAAAGAAAGATATCAATATAAAAGAATCTTAGAAATTGATCCAACTTATGATGAAGCTCGATATAAAATGGCTGAAGTTGATTATTCTAATCAAAAATATAATCAAGTAATAGAAAGATTAGAAAAAATTAAAGAGGTCGACGAAGATCGAAAAGATGATTATTACTATATGCTTGTAAATTCATATATAAAGACTAAAAATGAAACAAATCTTAGGGAGTTGCTTGAAAAAGCAGTTTTGGGAAATGACAAAAAAAATGAAAAAGTGACTTTTATGAGATATGAATTAGCTCTTATTTATGAAGAAGAAGATATGATAGAAGAGGCCTATAATTTATACCAAAAAATTAGATTAGATATACCAAATTATAGAGATATAAAGAAAAGAATAAACAGACTGAAAAAGACTCTTCATCCAGAGGAGTATGAAAAGATGATATCTAGGATTGATTATAGTAGTCTGGCTACTTCAGATTTTAAAGATCTATATTATGATGTGCTAAAATTAATGAGATATAAAGAACATACTTTAATAAAAGATAGTAGAAATGTAATTTTGAGTTTATGTGTTGAAAAATTTAAATCTCTATTGCAAGGTAGATATTTAATTGAAATGATAAAATCTCCATCTGGTGTAACAGGAGGAGAAGTTAAAAAGTTTTATAATGAAATGATTGTAAATGATGCAGATAAAGGGATTTTAATCTCGACATCTAAATTCACAGAAAAAGCATTGGAGATTGCAAAAGAACATGACATAGAGTTAATGGACAAAATTAATATTTTTGAATTAATAGGTGAATAATAAAATTTGAGGAGGAGTAAATGCCAAAACGTAAAGACATTCAAAAGATTTTAGTTATTGGTGCTGGTCCCATAGTGATAGGGCAAGCATGTGAATTTGATTATTCAGGAACTCAGGGGTGTAAAGCTTTAAAAGAAGAGGGGTATGAGATAATTTTAATAAACTCAAATCCTGCTACAATAATGACAGATCCCGAAATAGCGGATAAGACTTATATCGAACCTATTCGAGTTGATATTGTAGAGAAGATAATTTCTAAAGAAAGACCCGATGCAGTCCTGCCAACTTTAGGTGGACAAACTGCCTTGAATATGGCTTTGGAGTTAGATTCAGAGGGAGTTTTGGAAAAGTACAATGTTGAACTAATAGGAGCTAATCTAGAAACAATAAATAAGGCAGAAGATCGAGAGATCTTTAAAGATTCTATGACTAAATTGGGATATAAAATGCCAAGGGCTGATTTTGTACACAACCTTGAAGAAGCTAATGAATTAATCAAAAGGATTGGTTTTCCAGCAATAATTAGGCCATCGTTTACCTTAGGAGGAACAGGTGGTGGAATAGCCTATAATATTGATGAATATCATGAAATAGTAAAAGATGGGATAAAAAATAGTCCTATAAATCAGGTATTAGTTGATGAATCTATTTTAGGATGGAAAGAATATGAATTAGAGTTAATGAGGGATAAAAATGATAATGTTGTAGTTGTTTGTTCTATTGAAAATATCGATCCAATGGGAGTTCATACTGGTGATAGTATAACAGTAGCTCCAGCTCAAACTCTAAGCGATAAAGAATATCAGAATTTAAGAGATATGTCTATAAATATTTTAAGAGAAATTGGAGTAGATACAGGTGGATGTAATGTTCAATTTGCTGTGAATCCTAAAAATGGGGAAGTAATGATAGTAGAGATGAATCCTCGTGTTTCAAGATCTTCAGCATTAGCTTCAAAGGCTACAGGGATTCCAATAGCAAAAATAGCAGCCAAACTTGCAGTTGGATATACATTAGATGAAGTGCAAAATGATATTACAAAGGAAACTACTGTTGCATTTGAACCAACTTTAGATTATGTGGTAACTAAAATTCCTAGATGGACTTTTGAAAAATTTGAAGGTGCCAATACAACTTTGACAACAAAGATGAAATCTGTTGGAGAGGTAATGGCGATAGGTCGAACATTTAAATCGTCTTTTCAAAAAGCTCTTAGAGGTTTAGAAACTGGAAAGATTGGACTGGGATGTGACGGAAAAGATATTATACCAAGTGAAGAAGATCTAATAGAAAAAATAACGACTCCAAATGAAGAAAGAATGTCATATATAAGATATTGGTTTAAATATTTTGATAAAACTGTTGATGAATTATACGATATAACAAAAATAGATAAATGGTATTTATATCAGATAAAAGGAATAGTTGATTTTGAAAATGAATTAGAGGGTAAAGATTTAAATGATATATCAAAAGAGCTTATGAAAAAAGCAAAAGAATATGGGTTCAGTGACAAACAGTTAGCTTTTTTGACTAATACCGATGAAGATACTGTTAGGCAAAAAAGGAAAGCCCTAAAGGTAGAGCCAACTTATAAGATGGTTGATACTTGTGCAGCAGAGTTTAAAGCATATACTCCATATTTATATTCGTCATATGAATCTGAGTGCGAAGCAAACCCAACTGATAAAAAGAAAATAATGATATTAGGTGGTGGACCAAATAGAATCGGTCAAGGTATAGAGTTTGATTATTGCTGCTGTCATGCTTCATTTGCTCTTCAAGAAGAAGGTTATGAATCTATCATGGTAAATTCAAACCCTGAAACTGTTTCAACTGATTATGATACATCTGATAGATTATACTTTGAACCTTTGACAGAAGAAGATGTTTTAAATATAGTAGAAAAGGAAAAACCTGATGGAATAATTGTACAATTAGGAGGTCAAACTCCTCTTAATATATCAAATAAATTAAAAGAGCATCCAGATGTTAATATTATAGGAACAGCTCCAGAAAGTATTGACAGAGCAGAAGATAGAGATAAATTTTCTCAGATGTTGAATAAATTAGATATAAAACAACCCGAAAATGGAATTGCAGTTTCTATACCAGAAGCAAAAGAAATAGTAATTGAATTAGGGTTCCCAGTAATGGTAAGACCTTCATATGTTTTAGGTGGAAGAGCTATGAGAATAATATACGACATGGAAAGTTTAGAAAAATATATGACTACTGCAGTATCTGTTTCTCCAGAACACCCAGTTTTAATAGACAAATTTTTAGAAGGCGCTATAGAAGTCGATGTTGATGCCATTTCAGATGGTGACGATGTTATAATTGGTGGAATAATGGAACATATTGAAGAAGCTGGAATACATTCAGGAGATAGTGCGTGTGTTTTACCAGCAAGAAGTTTTTCAAAAGAAGTTTTAAATGAAATAAGAGAAAGCACAGAAAAAATGGCCAAGGAATTAAATGTTATAGGAGTTATGAATATTCAATATGCAGTTTCAAATGATGACACGGTATATGTAATAGAAGTTAACCCTAGAGCATCAAGAACCATTCCATTTGTAAGTAAGGCAACTGGAAGACCTTTAGCTAAGATTGCTACTAAGGTTATGTTAGGTATGAAGTTAAAAGATATGGGGATAACTGAAGAGATAATTCCAGAACATATATCTGTAAAAGAAGCAGTATTTCCGTTTGTTAAATTCCCAGCGATAGATCCTAAATTAGGTCCTGAAATGAAATCTACAGGAGAAGTAATGGGAATAGACTACGATATGGGAATTAGTTTTTATAAAGCGCAATATGCTGTTAATAAAGAGTTTGGAACAGGAAATAGTGTTTATATAAGTGTAGCAGATGCAGATAAACCTAAAATGGTGGAAATAGCTAAGAAATTTTTTGAATTAGGAAGTTATATATATGCTTCTAGAGGAACAGCTAAATATCTAATAGAACATGGAATAAATAAGATAGAAGTAATTAATAAATTAAAAGAGGGAAGGCCAAATATTTTAGACTTTGTAAAAAATGAGAAAATAGATTTAATAATTAATACTACTAAGGGTAAAACAGCAAGAGGAGATGGAGAAGTAATTAGAAAAAATGCTGTATTACACGGTATACCGTATGTAACAACTGTAGCAGGTGCTAAAGAAACAGCTCAAGCTATAACTCAAAAGAAAAATACTGAAATTGGTGTATTATCAATGCAAGAATATTATGAAAAACAAAATAGTTAAATATTATGAGGATCCCTTCGGGGATTCTCTTTTATTTATGTTTAGAATTAAATTATAAATGAAAAAAATATCCAACGAATTGGTAATTTTTATTGATAAACCCAAAAGAAAATGCTACAATAAAGTATAATATAAGAAATTTATAAAATATAAAGAATGGGAGAAATTAAAATGTCAAAAAAACAATTATTATTTTTTTACTTTTTTGCAATATTTACTTTAGCATTATCTGAGGGGATATACTTAAAAGATACCGAAAGTTGGGATAAAATATTCAAAGACTCTAAAACAGTAGATTATCCTGTTGTTTTTATTCATGGAATAGGAGGAGGTTTGGAATTTTGGGAAGATACAGCTAAGTTGGTATCCAATGATAACCACTATGATATGAGGTATTATTTAGAAGGTAAGATATATCATAATTATATAAATGATATTCCAGATCGGTGGGTATTTAATATATCTTATTATACTCTGAGTCCTATAAAAGAGACTTTTGATGGAGATTTAACAGAATACGCCAAAAGATTAGAAAAAATAATAAATAATATTAAAATAATTACAGGAAAAGATAAAGTTGTATTGATATCACATAGTATGGGAGGACTTGTTGCTAAAAAATATGCAATAATGAATGAGAAAAACTGGGATTCTGTTTACAAAATAGTAACTGTTGGAACACCAAATACAGGAGTAAAAACATCTGTAGGTATTGTAGGTCAGTTAAAAGATCTGAAAAGAGGTAGTGAGTTTTTAACTTTTTTAGACAAAAAATGGGAGGAAAAAAGCAAAAAAGTAGGGACTAAATGGCCTAAATGGGGAGTTGTTGGAGGAATTGAAAGTAGACTTTGGCTCGACTTAGAATCAGTGGATGGAGAAGCCACTGATTTAGCAGGAGTTGGGTATATTGAATTAGAATCAGCGATTCCATTTGAAGAGTGGAAATTGGCTTTTGAAGATCTAGGAAAAGAAAAAGAACTTACAGATCATTTTGGATTTAGAATTTTAGTTAAAGATAACCATGTTGGTTTGCTTACTAATATAGGAACTTTAAAGGCTATAAAATGGGCCATAGAAAAGTA
>JBNJFI010000042.1:0-16631 GCA_051746725.1 Fusobacteriota bacterium | reverse complement strand
TGTTTTGCTGTATGATAATCATAGGCTGTTACCATGGTTATTTTTTCTTTTCCCTTTTTTGCTAAAATATCATTTATAGTATTCATATCAAGCTCCTTTATTTCAAATATATTTCACTTAAATTTTATTTTCGGTCTATCATTTCTAAAAATTCATCTTCAGAAATAATTTTTACATCTCTTTTTTTTGCTTTATCTAATTTACTTCCGGCCTTTTCACCTACAATTAAATAATCTAACTTTTTTGAAACACCAGTTAAATATTTTCCGCCATTCTCTTTTACTAACTCTTTAATTTCAGATCTTGTATGTTTTTGGAGTTTACCTGTTGCCAAAAAAGTAGCTTCTTCTAAAATGTTTTGGCCCCTTTCTTCATCATAACTAAAATTAAGTCCAATTTCTTTGAACTTATCTATAATTTTTCTATTTTTTTCTCTAGAAAGATATCCAAATACAGATTCTGAAACTTTTTCTCCCACTCCATCAATATTTGTCAAGTCTTCCTTTGTAAAATTCATTAAATTATCTATATTTTTACTCTCTTTTGCCAAAACATCTGCTAAATGTTTTCCTACAAAAGGAATACCTAAACTATATAATACACTTGAATAACTTCTATCCTTACTTTCCTCTATGCTTTCCAATAAATTTTCAACACTCTTTTTTCCCATTTTGTCTATGTCCATCAATTCTTCTTTATGGTCCTTTAATTTATAAATATCAGTTAAATCCTTTAATAGATCCATGTCGATTAATTTGTTTACTAATGATGAACCTAGCCCTGTTATATCCATTCCATCTCTAGATACAAAGTGCTCTAGACTACGTCTATTTTTAGCTAAACAATCTTCATTTACACATTTTAAATCTATTTCATCTTCTGCCTTTTTTAATTTATGATTACAAACTGGACACCTTTCAGGCGCTTTTATCTCTTTTTCTTCTCCAGTTCTAGCTTCTTTAACCACTTTTACTACCTGGGGAATTATCTCTGCTGCTTTTTGTATAAATACTTTGTCATTTATTTTGATATCTTTTCTTTTTATTTCATCAAAATTATGTAAACTAGCTCTACTAATAAGAGATCCCGACAGTTTCACAGGTTCCAATTCTGCCACTGGAGTGATTTTTCCAGTTCTTCCTACTTGATACGTTACATCTAAAAGGTTAGTTGTAATCTGTTTTGCTGGAAATTTATAGGCTATTGCCCATCTAGGACTTTTAGTTGTACTCCCTAACTCGTCTTGTATATCATAATCGTCGACTTTAATTACCAGTCCATCTGTTTCATACTCCAATTTATCCTTTTCTTCTTCCCAATATCTTATTCTATTAGATATTTCTTTCAGATTATTACAGATTTCATAATTCTTATTTACTTTAAATCCTAATTTATCTAAAAATTCAAAACTTTCTGAATGTTTTTCTAATCCATATTTTTTTCCATCCACTAAATAATACACATAGCAATCCAGGTTTCTATTTTTTACCACCTCTTTATCCAATTGCCTTAAAGTTCCTGCTGCTGTGTTCCTAGGATTTGCAAAATTTTCCAATCCATCTTTAGCCCTTTTTTGATTTATTTTCTTAAACTCATCTAGAGGCATTAATATTTCGCCTCTAACTTCTAAATTCACTTTTTCAGTTAGATATTTTGGGATCGAATCAATTTGTCTTATATTTTCTGTGACATCTTCCCCTATCTTTCCATCTCCACGGGTTACTCCTCTATTTAACTTACCATCTTCATATGTCAAACTTATAGAAACCCCATCTAACTTTAATTCAACTACATAATCTAAATCTTGTTTTTGAGCTAATTTAGTAGCTCTATCTTTAAAGTTTTTTATTTCACTCATATTATATGTATTTGATAAGCTAAGCATATCTTTTTGATGAGCCACTTTTTTGAACTTATTATCTTTTACTTCTTTACCAACTTTTTGCGTTGGAGAGTTCATATCTTTTATTTCTGGATATTTTTCTTCATATTTTTCTAGCTCTTTAACTAACATATCATATTCATAATCTGATATAACAGATTCATCTTTAACGTAATATAGATAATTATATCTCTCTATTTTTTCTTTTAATTCGTCTATTTTTTTTATATCTTTTTCTTTCATTATTAACCCTCTTTTCTTTAAGATATTTTATCATATTAACGTCATATTTGCAACCTAGAATCCCTCTTCATAAAGCTATATATTCTTTATTATCGTTTGTAATGATAAGTTTAGCCGGGACAAACCCCCTCCCATTTTTTCTGTTAATTTATGGCTTTTTTTCTAAATATAATTAGCTAGACAATCAAAAAAGGCCGCGATAAGCGACCTTTTTTGATTATATTAATTTAGTCTTTCTTTCCACCTTCTTTTCTTCCTTCTACTTCTAGATCAATCGTTCCACCTGATCCACCCAAATCTACTTCTGTAGTAACTTGTCTTTCACCATCTTTTTCTGTAGATTTTATTTCTAGACCTTCTTTGACTACATACTCTCCAGCATTTAAGGTTGCTTTATTTCCTAGTTGATCCCATACGTCTACCATAACTCTAAATCTTGATCCACTGTAACCTGTTAAATCAGGGTCAATTTCTACATTAAAACTATCCCCCGCTTCTGTAGGAATGGTATATCTATTAGATTGATCACCAAATACAGTTTCGGCCCCCTGTTTATCATCTGTTCCATGTGCATTTGAAGTTATTTCCCATTTATATTTATATAACCCAGATAATTCTTTAACATTTTCAAAATCTATAGTTATAGTATCTCCTGAACCTACTACTCCTCCTGGAGCCCCAAAATTTCCATTTACTTCTGTATCTAGAACTATATAATCTGTATACTCCCCTATATTACCTGCCAAATCTATTGCTTCAGCAGTAATAATATTTAACTCATTAGAATCCATACGACCTGACATAGTTATTGCTCCATTAGTTAAACTTGTTGTAAAATCTATTGCACTAAAAGAAGTACTATTTATTTTAGTTTTATTCCCCCAATATTCAGCATCATTAACCTTAATGTCAAAATTATCGCTATGAGTATACCAGACATCCTCTGGATAATCTTTAGCATTAACTTTTTTATTTTTTATACCATCAAATGCTGAGTCACTCCAGTAAGATGGCTTTATTGCGCTAATATTTGGCGGCATATTATCTAGCTCTACATCAAAACTATATTCATCAGTTGAATTACCAGCTTTATCTTCAAACTTAATCTTAATAGGATCATTTGAGCCATGAGTTCCTTTTATCTCAATTTTAGCAAAGATAACTTCTTGATCTGATTTTTCTATTTCAGGATCTGGAGTTATAGTTGAATTATCTTCAGTATAATCCATATAACTTATATAACAAGGTACGCTTCCTGTATTACTACTATAATTTTCTATATCCTCTAGAGCCCATTCTCCGATGTAACCTTTTATCTCAATTTTATCCCCATCTTTTAAATATAGAGCAGATGCCGTTGTCTGTCCTGGATAGACCACTCCACTACCATTAGTAATCTCTAGGTCTTCTAATTCTGAAATTCCATTTCCATCAGTAACTTTTGTGATTTTCAATCCAGAAACTCTTGGCGCCCTAGTATCTAAATATCTATCTACAAAATCATCAGATTTTTCATTATCTAAGACTCTTTTATTTCCCGCCTTATCCACAGCTACTATTCCAGCCATAGTAGTCGTCTCTTTAAATCTGTATCGGCCATCATCTCCTGTTTGATTTAACGATGCCTTCCCATCTTCATCTACACCATTACTAGATATGTATTTTTTATATTCAATAGCAGAAGGAGAAGCTATATCACTATATTTATCATTATATTCTCCCCCAAAAACAACATTTCGTATTCCAGAGCCACCATCGTTATCTTTAATATTTTCTAACTCTATAGAAAATCCACTATTACTATATTCAACCCTCTTATCATTAATAAGCTCTATAGAAACTGGGGAAGTATTATCTACAATAAATTCCATATCTTGTTCTGTAGTATTACCGGATTTATCTATGGCAGTTATTTTTATTTCGTATTTCCCATCGTTTTCTTGATTTAAAGATAGATCATTTGAATTTAAATCCCCTGAACCAAAGGAAACTTCATTAGTATTTCCATCAAGGTCCCAATTCAAATTAGTTGTACTTGTATACGTATTTACATCTAAAACTCTTTCTAATTGACCTGTTAAAATAACTTTAGAAAGATTTGCTTCTTCGATATTTAAATTAATTTGAAAATTATCTTCATTTTTTCCATAAACTGAACTCTCATCCATATTCGTACCAAAAATATAATAATTTTGGTCTGGATCAGGCCAACCACTCCAAAAATTTTCTAAACTTAAATTTCTAACTTTAAAGCTGTTTATTACTGGAGGTTCATTATCAAATTTAACTTCTTCGATTGTAGTCGAAGTAGAATTACCATTTTCTAAGAAACCATCGGCTCGTACATCAAAAAAGGTATATCCACTATTTCTGATTTTCTCTTTTGGAACTTCAACTTCAAAGATATACCAATCATTAGTAGAATCACTGGGATCCTCTTCTTCTAAATTGTCATCTCTATTATTACCAAAGTTTATTTGATCTCCAGTAGCATTATCAAATATACTAATATCGACTTTAACAGGAGGATCGGGAACCAGTTCTGAATCATTAACCGATCTAACTCTTCCCTTTATCTTAAAATGGTTATCTGAACTAGATTCGAATTCAGGACTATCTGCTTCTGGATTCGGTGTTGTAAATTCTATTTCCAAACTTAGGTCTGGAGAAAAATATCTTCTATCAGAATCTGTATTTCCATCATCTGGAGTCAACGTTGTACTTATATCAGGAGATTCAGCTTCTAAATTTCCCAATACGAAGTTAATGTGTCTTTCAGTTCCATCCTGATCACCAAATGGCGTCTCATAATCAAACTTCCAGAATTGAACTATACCAATATCATTAACCGATTCTTGCAAAGAAGCCCCTACATGCTGGCCTTCCTTTCCCATTTCATACATATTATAATTATCAGGGTAACGCAATCTAAATTCTGAATAATATACACCGCTTGTATCAGAAGGTAATTCTCCTCTTATACCTCTATCATCAAAAATATAAGGAACCCCATTAACTTCTTCAATATTTAATTCATTACTATATTCATCTACTTCATCTTGTGACAAATATTTGTCTACATGATAAATATTTGTAAAAATAATATCACTATCCGCCATCTTATCTACTAGACCTGTAACCGCAAGTATATCATCATAATAACCATCAGGCAAGTTTTCTTGGTCTGCATTTTCATCAGTAAGCATTATTATCCATTTTTTCGAAGGTAACATTCCTGATGAATCATTTATAATATCTCCCTGAGAGTTTATACTTCTACCGTTATTTTTCAACTTATCTATTGCTTCATCAAGACTCGTCAACCCATTTTCTTGGTAATATATAAATCCACCAGAAGCATTAATTTCATCAAAATCTGATATCAAATTTTTAACTGCAGTACCATCAGAACTTGATTCGTACCAATCACTTTTAAATATAGCTCCATAATCATTATCTGAAATTGTATCGAAGTATATTTCGGGAGAACCATTTCCTAATGTTGTGGTATTTTGTTTAGGACCAAAAGTAATCAAATTAAACTTTACATCAAATCCATTTTCAACTAAAGTATTTGAAAAATTCTGCAAGCCATCTTTTACAGCATCTATTTCTTTTTGCATAGATCCTGAATTATCAATACAAAAGATAATATCTAATGGGTATTGAAAGTCTTTTGACATATCAGATTTTGCAACTCCTATATCTCCACTGAGAACATCCTGGGTTACCCCACTTGTCATCTTTTTTTCGCTCATCCTAGTTATCTCTCCAGTTGTTCCTATTAGACTCTCTTTTTCAAATAAATTTTTATTTGTAAGTTTATCTACCTTATGCGGCATAAGTGTTGCAACCTCAAGAGAAATCTCTGGAAATTTTGTAACATCAGTTTCAGTTATTTTAAAAACTCCATTACTAGACATATCAATGTTAGTTATATCTGGAGCACCAATTTCAAAACTCTTAGCTCCTGAAAAAGTTACAACTTTATAATCTATAGCTGATGAAGTAGTTGTATGATCAGACTCTTTCATTGTATATGCTTCCACCGTATAATTATCCATTCTTAATCCATTAATTACAAGGTTAGTTCCAGGATTAAACATAAATTTAGCTCCTCCAGCATATATTGTTTTTCCTTCAGTAGATGATCTATTAAATATAACATCCACATAGTTTGAGTTTCCTTCATAGAAATCTATCATCTTTTGGTCTGCTACCCCTATAGCATCTCCTGTAGTATTTTGATCTGAACTATCTTCAATAATATTTATTGAATTTAATTTTTCAAATAAGTCATACCTAATATCACTTTCCTTGGTATCGGTATCATAATTGGCTACAGAAGATTTAGCTAACCTAAACATTATTCTTTTATTGTTAAATGTTATTTCATTATGAGACCCTTCTGAGTTAAAGTTTAATTCAACCTTACTTCCTTTTTCAACTGGATCATTTAAAGTGATTCCTTCTGTAAATCCATATCTAAATAATTCTTCAAATTCCATATCTTCATTATACCTATTAAATATTGCATATCCCAGCGAAGATACCTTATTAACTATCATTCCATCCACTGTTCCTGAAAAACCGTTATATTCCCATTGTCTATCGTTATCACTTTGAAGCAAAGAAAAACTTCCGCTATCCGAATAATTTAAGCTAGTAATAGCATCTTCTAGGTTTTCTCCAATATTTACTGTTTTCATTTTCCTAAAAGTATTCCAATATGATTTATTATCTGAAATATAATACTTATAATTAGTTTCAGTTAATTTATTTACTGTTTCATCATCAAATTTCAAAATAACTGTTTGATTATCAGGCTCTTCTGTCGTTTCTCGGTAAGGAGCGGTATATTTTCTGTCGCTCTTCCCGTAATACTCTAGATCAGCTACATCAAATAATATTTTTCTAGTTTTTCCATCAGGTAATGAATATGGAGAAAAATAACTAAGAGTCCATTTTTTTATAATAGGCATCCGTGATATTGATTCTTTTAATTGGACTTCATACTTATCCGAAGTACTCCCCATCTGATAAAACTTAAATCTATCCCCCAATATCAATTTAAGATGATAATAATGTTGTTCATTTTCATTATTTTTATTTACGGGATAATGAGCTGTATCTCCTAAATCATCTTCTATCATTCGGCCATCTTTTTTGACTCCACCTATTCCAGTCAAAAATATATTCTGATCTATTATTTTTTTCCCTAAATCATCTGGAGTAGGATTTTCAGATTTTGTATTTGAATCACTTACAAATATTATCATTTTTTGTGATTTTATTTCTCCACTAGGGCCATCAATTATAGTCCAATTTCTATCCATACTTCTTCCATGAGAGGCCATTATCTCTGTCGCTTTTAATATAGCTGCTGCAGAAGGCTCTTGAGAAGAATTACTGGTTCCTGTATTTATGCTTGATAAATCCAAACTTTCAAACCATTCATCTTCATTTCCTTGGACCCAAATATCAGAATCATTACTGTTTCCAAATGTCACTAATTTATAGTTAATGTCAAACCCACTTTTTTGAGACATCTCATCTTCAAAATCTTCCCAAGCACTTTTTAAATTCTCTAAATCATCTGACATTGAACTAGAAGTATCTAAGCACAATATCACATCCAATGGATATTTTATTACATCCAAATCCGCTGATTCTTGTAATGCAAATTTTCCATCAATCATTGATTCTTCTTCTCCTGTATTGCCGTAATGCCTTTCTGCTAAAGTTCCAGGAAAACCATTATAACTTATATCCTCTTTAGTTAAGTTTATATCTTCTTTTGTTCTAGTTAAAAAATTTACTTTGATTTCACTAAAAGCTTTTGCATCTATAGATTCAAATATATAGTTATCTTTTACCTGCAACCCCCCTACTGGTTCTTGGGGAGTTTGAAAAGATACCTCTTCATCAAACGAAAACACAAAATAATCACTACTCTTTTTCATTGTGTATATTTGCAATCTATATTCTCCTAAAGGCAATCCCGAAATCACAAAATTTTCATAAGTATACTCAGCTGTTATCCCGTCTTTTACAATAGTATTTTGATTATTATAATTAAATAAAAAATCTATATATTCAATGTTATTATCTTTATAGTCTTGTATATGATCCTCTACTTTTTTGAGGGGATTCCCTTCAAAAAAGGAAACATCACTACTCTCACTGTCAATTTTAGAAACTCGAAAAAATATATCTTGTCCTCTATCATACGCTTGCTTATATTCCGAAAACTTAGATTCTATCCAGAAAAAACTATTTCCAGAACCATTTTTTTGTACAAAAACGTCTTTTATTCTTACCGGTACTTTAGGCTCTGAAATTAATTTACCTTCTGAAATAGCTTTTTCCTCTAGTTTTTCTCGAACTTCCAAAGACTCCATTTCTTGATTATCGTTTAACTCTCTAGGAATATAAATTACATTACCAGGCGACTCATTCCCCTTAGTCCATAAATCAAAATCACCTTGAATTCCATCATTATTTAAAGGGGTTATTCCAAATTCTGAATTATTATATATATCATCTTCTAATGCATCTGTTACCATCTTAGATTTTACCTGATTCCCACCATATTCACTTCCTGAAATTCCTTTTATACCATATGTTACTTTTCCAAATTCATTATCTGGAATAGCCATTATATACTGTCTTTTTTCCATTTCTGTCATCCGTAATACTTCTATATTTTTAGATAACCTTTTATCTCCTCTTTCAACATTTAGATCTGCGCTTCCTTGATTTATACCTTTTATCGTTCCTACGGTATATATATTAAAAATATTCTCATTGGTTGATTCCCAATTTATATATTCTGTTATTTCTAGTCTATGATCAGCTTTCGTATTTTCATATTTTGCTAGAACTTGTAAATCCCTTGTGAAATTTTCATAAACTGAAACATCTCCTTGATCTATTACTGCCCACTCCAATGATTCCACTGGCTTATTTTCCCAAGCTGTATCTATCCGATCCAAACTATCATTTATTTCAACCTTCCTAAACCACATATCATCAGTAATTGGAGTCTCATCAGATCCAGTATGTTCTTCATATTTAGGCATATTTACTATATTATATTCATCATTAGCAACATAAAATCTTGTATAAAAACTTTTTGGATACCCCTCATAATTCAAAGTCCCCTCATAAAATCCATCTCCATCTTCATCGGTTAAAGCTAAAGCTCCAGCTGTGGTCTGTTCCTCAGAAGTTCCCTTTTTATCTCTATCATATCCTTCTATCGAGTTATCATTCTTATCTGTTAAACCCTCTACATCTGAGCTAGCATTACCACTTCCATCAACATTATAAGCAAACATATAAACAGTTTCAGGTAAATCAGCTCCCCATAATACAGTCATATCTATTTTAACTTGAATTTCTTTAGATATTTCATTCATTTCTGTTATTGTAATCGTCTCAGGACCAGGATCAAAATTAACTTGATATCCCCCTGGCGTTGTAATCGTTTGTTCTTCTCCCCAAGTAAAACCTTCTTTATCTATTATATTAAAATTGACTTCATTATCTACTTCTATTATAGAATTCCAATTGCTTTCATTTTCTTTTTCCATTAAAATTTCAGAACTACCATTATTTATATCAATTTTATATCCAGGATTCGAAATTTTATTATCGTAGAGAGAATTATCATTGGTATATATCCCAACTTCATACAAACCACTTGATTCCGCTTGTTTTGTTCCTATATGCCCATTATCATCAAAGATTTTGAACTCTCTATCAGATTCTGGTATTTTTATCGTCGTAAAATAATTATCACTATTCCCTTGTTCCATTTCTTTCATTTGAGCAGTATCTTCAGGCCAGTTATTAAATTCTGCACTTACATAATATTTTGAAAAACTCATAACACTTATAAACATAAAAAATATGAAACATTTAATTAATTTTGTAGTTTTTTCTTTTTTCTTCATCTTTTCCCCCCCCTATTTATCCTATAATTATTTCCCTCTAATTCAACTCCTAATTCCTTTAATTCCCCTCGATACTTTTCCACTTTATCAAATCTATCATTTCTCATATTTATATCTATCAATACAGGATATATTAATTTTTTCTCTTCTGGAGTTTCGATATCCTTTGCCATATCCTCTATTGTTTTCATATGAGCATAGATATCTCCTTTTTCTTCCCCCTTCAAAATATTGAAATATTTATCGACAATTTCTTTTTCTTTTTTGAGTCTCTCTTCTAACTCAACCTTTTTTGCTTTAACCGGTTCTATGTACTCTTTGTTTAATTTTTCAACTTCCTTTTCATAATTCCTTTCTCTTAATTTTAATTTAAGACCTCTCTTAAAGCTTCTCTTCTTCCTATCACTTATTCCAAAGTTATATCCAATTACTGCTATTGTAGCAATTACTAATAATATTACTAAAATTTTCTTCATCACATTACAACCCCTTTCTAAATATACTATACCTCACTCTATATTATATCATTTTATCTGTGTTTTATCAATAAGTTTTTGCACTTTACTATAAAAAAGTGGTTATATGTTGCTCGCGTTTTAAATGTTCGCTTTTTAACCATACACTCCTAAATTAATTTAATTAGTTCTATAAAATTACTCTGGTAAAAGGTCGACCTTTTATATCTAAAAAAAGAGAGCCAGCAAATGCCAACCCTCTTAAAATAGTATTCTGCTATTCTTTTCCGCCTTCTTTTCTTCCTTCTACTTCTATATCAATCGCTCCACCTGTTCCACCCAAATCAACTTCTGTGGTAATCTGTCTATTTCCACCTTTTTCCGTAGATTTTATCTTTAATTTCTCTTTAATTACATATTCTTCTTCCCATTCACCTTTGTGACCTAAGCTATCCCATATTTCTATCTTTAATGTGAACCTACTTCCTCCATACGAACTTGAAGCAGGAGCATTTATCTCTAAGGTGCTTAGATCACCAGAAACGCCACTTGTGTTAGCATATTTAGTTATATCATTTAAGCTGAAATCAGAGCCACCTTGAATTAATGAAGTCCCATGGGCCCCAGATCTTTTAGTTATTCTATATCTAAATATACCTGATAGATCTTCTATCTGAGAAAATCTAATTACGCCTATTTTATCCCCTTTAGAAACTACTCCAGATTTTTTCAAAATAATATCTGCAGTTTCGCCTGATATTTCAGATATATCATTTACCTTATTAATACTTACATCAATTTTATTATCCAAAACAATTTTTTTGGTTTCGGTATATTTATTACCCGCTTTATCAACTGCCGTTAATTGAATATTTTTTAAACCTTGATCATAGCTTCCTAAAAGTAATTTATCATTAAAAGGATGATTTTCTATCCCATGCAATTTATACTTAAGTTCGCCAGAAGGTCCATATTCGATATTTGCATTCACACCAACTTCACTCTTAGAAGTATACCATATATCCTCCCCAAAATCTTCAATATCTCCATAGTAAGTAATTGTATCCATTTCTGAATACACTACAACAGTTTGGTTAGGCCACATTATATTAGAGTCATAATCCCACTGATCCGATTCAATAGGAACTACTTCAAATTTAGAGAATTCTGGTTTTTTATTATCTATATTTACAACAATATTTTCTAATTTAGAATTCCCTGCTTTATCTATCAATTCTAGAGATATTCCTATACTTGTAGGTGTCGGAGTATCTATTCTAGTCACTTTTATTGCATCATCATTATCTGAATTTTCATCGTAAAATTCTACACTACTTTCAATTAGAGAAATTGATCCTGAAGTAATAACTCTTTGCGTTCCATTATTTAACAAGCCACTATAATTTACATCTACTGTACCTATATTCCACTCTGCAACATCTTTTGCAATTATTTTTATTTCATCATTTAATTTTAGCCAATTATTCGTTGTATCTAAAGTCCTACCTTCTAATTCAGTTATCCCATTAGCATCTTTAATTTTATAAACTTCTAACACTCCCATTCTTGGAGCCTTTGTATCAACATACCTTTCGACTTGTTCTCCATATTCATTTACATTCCCAGCTTTATCTACAACTAATAACCCATCGGTCTTATATGTATATTTTCCATCTGTTTGATCAGACTTATCTAACTTTGCTGTCTCGGCTCCTATGTCTAGACCGGTATTACTAGCAAAAAAGATAGAAGTTTTTGTAACAGTACTCGGGTTTTCTATATCACTAAAAGTCTCATCATGAGTTCCATCAAATATGACATCTTGTACTCCTGATCCATCAGAATTATCCTCAACATCAGTTAAATTTATAATCAGTTTCTGCTTATGCTCTGTTTTATCTCCATCTAAATTAAAATTCAATGGAGGAGTATTATCTAAATGAACCACCATAGATTTTCCTTGACTTTCATTTCCTGCCGTATCTACAGCAATAGCAGTTAAAGTTATTGACCCTTCATCTACATTCGGCATCCCCAGATTTTCTATTATAACTGGCGAAGAATCCGCTGGATACTCCAAATCAAATAATCCCTCTAATTTAATTGATTCTAAATTTTCCTCCGTTATATTTAATTCTATTTTTATACTGTCTTCTGTTTTTCCATATCCTATTTCAGAATCTCCAAAACTCCAATACTCATTTGGAGTTGTTCTATCAGATTTTCCAAAGTAGCCATCCCAAAAGTCTTTAAGCGATCTGTTTTTAAAGGTCATGGAATTTATTACAGGTGCAGTACTATCATATGTTATGTTTTCTACTTCAACCTCGCCTATCTCACCATCTAAAGTTCCTGTAGCTCTAACATCAAAAGCTGAACTTGAACTATTCCTAATAGTATTTTTATCTATATAGAATTCAAAATTATACCAGTTTCCATCAGAATTAAAGTCACCTGAGTTTTCTGAGTTTATAGTTAGAGGACCCTCCACTATTTCTGGATCTAATCCACTTTCTAAGATTTCAAGGCTGACTTGATCTCCACTTTTCAATGTATACGAATCAGCATTTCCATCATTATCATTATCTATTCCAACTTTTCCTTCTACTAAATAGTTATTTTCATCATAAGAAGTAAAAGCGGCTCCATCTGATGCTGGATTAGTTAATTCAACTAATACTTGTGGGGGGGCTGGCGGAGCACTATATTGCCTTGATAAATCATCTGTTGCGTCTTCCAGAGAATTAATATCAAAATAGACATTTCTAGTAGTTCCATCTTTTGGAAAATCACTATTATAACTTAACTCCCATGTTTGATATTCCCAACTTTTTTGAACCACATCTTCAAAATCCTGTTCATTCATAAAGTTCCTTATATTCATATGCGTATCTCCACTATTATTGATCTCTTGCATTCTAAAGTATGGAGAGTTAGTTCCAACTCCTCCCAATTCATTCTTTAACTCATAAAAATGTATGCCGCTATTTTTCCAATGAGGGTATCTACCTTGTAAATTATTATCTCTGTAAGGATCTGTATAAGTCTCTTCAACTCCATCTAATCTCAAAGAAACCATTCCGAGCAAAATAATATCCAGTGTCTTTAAGTCACTGGCCAAATTAATTATATTAGCACCATCTTCCATGTTTTCATCAGTAAATAACATGATTACCTTTGCTGAACTCTCATTTTCAAGATCACCTATAGCGCGTGATAAGACTCCTCCCGTTTGTTCAGTTGGCCCTTCATCAGGAACTGCCCCATATTGATTTTGCCAATCATCAAAACTCCCAGCATTGTTAAGCTTTTCATCCGCCTTAGAAGCTATTACATCTGGCGAAGTCCAATCTGAAAATATATATTCAATTCCATTACTATTATATTCAATTAATTTAAATTTATAGTCACTGTTATCAGGTATACTATGAGTCATATAATCCTTTAATCCAAAATAAGTATCTCTCAATCTTTTATGTTCGCCCCCCTCACCTGCTATTCCATAGTCAATCATAGATCGCGAAGTATCAATAGCTATTACCCCCCGGACCGCCGTTGCACCACTTCCTGGCTCTGTAGTCGTTATAACATCTCCGCCTTCAATCGTCACCGCAGATTTAGTTAATAACAAAATAGAACTTGCGTCATAAGTTTGAATATCACTACTATTATTAGCCTTTGTCTCTTTTAAATCTGAAATATCGACTTCAGTTATATTAGAACCAACTTCCATCTTTGTTGTGAACTTAACATCTACTTCTGGATAATCCGCTTCACTTGTTTCAACAGAATCAATCCTAACATATCCTCCTCTACTTTCTACATCCCATTTTAAATCTAGAACTTGATCATTCCCAGTGATACGAATTTTTCTATTATCATCTCCATTACTTGTGACAAGACCGTCCTCCCAACCAGTTGAAGGATCTCCAGTATTTATTTTATTTTTATTTAGTATATTTCCTACATATCCTAAAAATTTAACTTCAGCACTATATATGTCATCATCATCCAAATCTTTTAATACGACATCACTTTCCCAACTAAAAGGTCCAGAATTAAAATTCCCATCATCATTTCTCCATTCCACAGGAAGAGAATCTTTAGCTTCATTATTAACACTTCCATTAAATTTTATTCCTCCAGGAGAAACAGTTCCTACATAATCCGACATATCTAAATTTATTTTAACTATAGGTATACTTTGATTTGTAATAGTAATTTCTTCACTACCAACAGTTTCTGAACTATCTGTTGCAGTAGCTATAACATTAACAGTTCCATTAGATAGAGCATGCAGAACCCCACTTTCATCTATCGAAGCCACAGATCTATCCGATACACTCCACTCTACATTACTATTCTCTGCATCTGAAGGGGTTACTTCTGCACTCATCTGTAAAGTTCCATTATCTTCGGTTATCGACCCACTATCAGGTTTTACATCTATATCAGTTACATAATTTCTAAGTATTAGAGGAAAATTATTTTTCCCTAAATCACTTGCATCTTCTTCCATCCCATAAATACCATATTTATCCTCATCATTATCTGCTACCAATTTAAAAATATACCAATAATCTTTGGTACTATCATACGATGATATCGAAGTTTTCCAATAATCATAATCGCCTTCTGTTCTGTCCAATACTCCATCTGCGAACTTTTGTGCTCCATCCCAATATCTTAATTTTACTTCATCTACATTATCCTTTTTTGTTCTTAAATATAAATTTATAGCTGAGCCAGATACCTGAACATAAGTTTGATTTTCTTGCTCATGAAAAACCTCGTTCCACGCCACTGTTTTTGATTTTGTAATTGCATTATCATGAATCTCAAATTTATTATCATTCCAATTAACTAAATTATCATCCGTACTTAAATCGATATAATAAGTCCCACTACTAGGATTAGGAACTTTTTTCCACTCACTATATTTCTCTTCATTACCTTGTTTGAATTTAACATTAAAATTTTCATTCACATCCGTAAAAGATATTACATAATAACCCCCATCTTCATTATCACTCGTATCGGGCACATTATCATTGAATCCCCTAGCTGCCTCTACAGTTACCCCAGGATCAGCCCAAGTTGGGAGTTTCACCTTATAAGTTATATCCAAACTATAAGCTATTGAACCCAATATTAAAACCAGTAATAAAATCCACCCTTTTTTGTTCAACATATACACCATCTCCCTTTTTTTGTCTAATCTTTTAACCTCATATACATACATTTTAACCTTCATTTTTTAATCCTTGAAATATAATATGTTTGTTTTTATTACAACATGGTTGTTATTTAGATATATTATACCATTTTTCAACCTATAATTCAACTTTTTTTGAATGTCCGATCATTTTTTATAAATTTTAGAATTCTGTTAATATTCCAAAAAAATAGAGGTGGCAAGGCCACCTCTATTTTAATCTTCTCATTATTTTATTATTTTTATAACTACTCAGGAATTTTATCCATATATATCCTCAAAAAATTCCTTAAGGTTCTAATTTATAACTATCTAACAACAAAATTACTTATAAAATTAGAATCTTATTTATTCTCATTGGTATTCCATTGTTGTAAATTGGTGACTCAATCATCTTTTGCTTTTATCTTATACCTTTTTGTGATTGACCGGTATTCTAAAAATATTTACCTCTTTATATGATATGGATAGTTCCTTATTTTTTCAATATAACCGCCGAACTACCATCCAAAGTCATCTCTCCACTAGAAAGATCCACTTTTTTGATAACCTCAGTCCCTGCTTTTTTGCCATTAACTACCATATCCCATTCACCCTGTAATACATTTGGGACTTTTACTTTTACATCTTCTCTATTTCCATTATATATTACAAATATATTATCCCAGGTATCTTCTGTGTTTTTTCCATTTAGAGTATATGAAACAACTAATTCTTGAATCTCATCTTTTTCATTTTTAAGATCATAAAATTTTAAATTTTCTTTTATCTTTTCAGCACTATCCATCCTAAAAGCAGAATGCTCTTTTCTAAGTTTTATAAGCCCTTTATAATATTCAAAGGTATCCATATATTTAGCTTTTCGACTCCACCTTATC
>JBNJFI010000041.1:0-17539 GCA_051746725.1 Fusobacteriota bacterium | reverse complement strand
GAAGGAAGAGACAGAGCAATTTATAAACTTTATAAAAGAGTTTGAAATTGAAATTGATTCTAAATGATTCTAAATTAAAATAGCATAAAATATCCAGAGAAGTTATACTTTGTATAGATCCTAAGTATTATAAAGAGTCTAGTATTTAACTTTTTATAATATACTTAGGGTCTTTTTTATATATAAGTTCTAGAATATAAGAATATTTATTTAAGATTATAATAAAAAAATCAAAAAAAAGGCCTATTTGTAACATTGCTGTAACATTGATGTGTTATAATATAAATATGATATGACGGCAATATTACAGAATATAATCATTTTTAAACAAAATAACTATACAGGGAGGGGAAATGGAATTAAATACAGATGAGTTTTTATGTGAATATAATATGTTCTTAAATAACATTTTTTATTTTTTTAAATAAAAGGATTAAGAAATTATAATGTTTGAATAATTATTCAAAGTACATTTTAGGAGGAGAATGAGAATGAATTATCCAAAACGAGGGTCGTTAAAATTCAAATTAACATTATTAGCAGTTATGCTTATAATATTTCCCATGGGAATAGCTACCTTATATAATATACATAATTATAGTGATAAAGCCAAAAAAGAATTAATGAACTCACTTAGAAGTCAGAATTACTCGATTAATCAAATAATAAATACTAGAGTTGATAAAATTAATGAGATAGCGGAAAGCATAGCCGAAGAAAAAGGAGTTTCTGTAACAATTCAGTTTGATATAGAATCTCAGTTAAGAGAATACATAAAAGATTTAGAATATAATAATAAGCTTATAGATAAGTTAGTTATTTATAATTCTAATAAGGATAAATTTGTCGAAGACCCAAAAGACAATTCTTTAAAAAGAGCAATATTAAATGCCAAAAAAGAAAATGATTTTAGAGATGGTATATTAAGCGATGGAAAATTTAATATAGTTGCCTTAGCTCCTATCAAAAATAATTATGGAAAAATAATTGGAATAGTGGGAGTAAAATCATCAATAGTTAAACACGTAGACTATATAAAAAATGTGCTTGAGAAATTAGAAATGAATGTAGTTTTAATGAATAAAGAAGAAATATTTTTAGTAGGAAAGCATGATGGTAAAATTTCATTATCTACTTATAAAATCGATTTAGATATACCAGATGAAATCCAAGAAGAAATGTTTGAATTGGAAAAAAGTATAAAGATAAAAGACGAGTCTTATCATATATTTTTAAGAAATATGAATAATTTATTTGGAGAAAGAAGTGGATATATTGGAACTATAAAAAACATAAAATATTTAGAAAATTCCATTAAAGAGATCACACGAAATATGATTTATATCGCTTTAGGAGGAATAATAGTAGCGATGGTTTTATCTATATCTATTTTAAATTTTTTATTAACTCCATTAAAAAATTTAATTAAAAGTTTGGAAAAAATTAGGAAGGGAGATTTAACAGAAAGAGTTGAAGTGAAAAATAATGATGAAATTGGAAGAGTTGGAAAATATTTAAATAGTGCAGTTTCTAGAATAGAAAAAATAGAAAAGAACTTAAAAGAAAGTGAAGCTAGATTTAAGGCTTTACATAATGCCTCATTTGGAGGGATAGCAATACACGATGAAGGTGAAATATTAGATTGTAATAAGGGATTATCAGAATTAACAGGTTATACTTTCAGAGAGTTGATACATATGGATATATTAAATTTGATAGCAAAAGAATCTCGAGATTTAGTCGAGAATA
This sequence comes from Fusobacteriota bacterium, assembly GCA_051746725.1. Taxonomy (GTDB): domain Bacteria; phylum Fusobacteriota; class Fusobacteriia; order Fusobacteriales; family JBNJFI01; genus JBNJFI01. Next base: position 15,790 of record JBNJFI010000041.1, on the reverse strand, counting down.
AAAGTATATCTGACTATGAAAAACCATATGAAGCTGTTGGAGTTAGAAAAAATGGCGAACAATATCCACTTAGATTAGAAGCGAGAAGTATACCATATAAAGGAAAGCAAGTTAAAGTACTGGAATTTAGAGATATAACAGATATTATAAAAACCAAAACAGAATTAATTGTTGCTAAAGAAAAAGCAGAGAAAGCTAATCAAGCAAAAAATGATTTTTTAGCAAATATGAGTCATGAATTAAGAACTCCTCTTAATGGAATACTTGGATTTGCAGATATGTTAAAAGATATGGAAGAAGATGAAGAGAAAAAGGATATGGCTATATTAATAGAAGAATCTGGTGTTAATTTACTTCGATTAATAAATGATATTTTAAACTTATCTAAAATAGAATCTGGTAAAATAAATCTTAATTTAGAAAATTTTAAATTAGATAATGTCATAGAAAATTTACAAAAAAGTATTCAAAGTATAATAAAAAACAATAATCAAAACATAGATTTTAGTATTATAAGAGAAAATAAAATTCCGGAATATGTTAAAACAGATAAATATAAATTAAAATATATATTAATTAATTTATTATCCAATGCTTATAAATTTACTAAAAAAGGAAAAATTGAATTAAGAATTAAATATTTAAAGAATGAAAAATTGAGGTTTCAAGTTGTAGATACTGGTATAGGGATATCTGAGAAAAATCAAAAAAGAATCTTTGAAAAATTCATTCAGGGAGAACACTATATGACTAAGCAGTATGAGGGGACTGGTCTAGGTTTAACTATAAATCTTGAATTAGTAAATTTACTTGGTGGACATATAGAATTAGATAGCGAAGAAGGAAAGGGTTCTGCGGTTACTGTTATAATTCCTATTGAAACTTTATCATCAGAAAATATTAAGGAAAGTGATAATAAATATGAATACAAACAAATAGATAAGAATAAAAAAATAATTATTGCGGAAGATGATAGGATCAATCAAAAATTAGTGCAAAGGCTTTGTAGTTCTCGTGGATTAAAAGTTGATGCTGCATACAATGGAGTAGATTTGTTAGATAAAATAACAAAAAAGGATTATGATTTAATATTAATGGATATACAAATGCCAGGACTAGATGGTGTTAACGCTACTAAGGAAATAAGAAAGAGAGGTTTAGAAACTCCAATTGTAGCAGTGACAGCATTTTCCAAAAAAGAAGATGAAGAATACTTTTTAAAAATTGGTATGGATGGTTATATTTCAAAACCAATTGATAAAATTTTATTCCATAAGATGTTAGATAAATACTTGATTTAATATTAGTAATAAATTTTGGGCAGTGTCTAAGAAAAATAGGGAGCTTAAAGCTCCCTATTTTAATATATAAATCAATCTTTCATCAAATATGAGTCTACTGATTCTGCAACGGTTCGTCCTTCTTTAATGGCGTGGACAATAAGAGATTGCCCCATTCTCATATCTCCTGCTGAAAAGAAGCCATCGATATTGGACATCATCTTTTTATCAGTATCAATATTACCACGGTTATCTAAATCTAAACCTAAATCATTTACTAAACCATCATGTTCAGGATGGATAAATCCAATGGCTAAAATTACTAAATCAGCATCTAATTCAAATTCAGTATTTGGAATTTCTTTTAATTCTTTTTTGCCATTTTCATCTTCCTTCCATTCAACCCTTATACCATGTAATTTTTTGACATTTCCATTATCATCACCGGTAAACTTTTTTGTCAAAATATTCCATTGTCTAAAATCAGTTTTACATTCTCCAGCAAGACATACTCTAGCTTCTTCGTGAGAAGTACTAATTTTTAAAGTTTGAGGAAATTTAGGCCAAGGGTTATCATGCATTCTTTCAGTAGGTGGTTTATTTAATATTTCTACTTGATAAACTTCCTTTGCTCCTTGTCTTACAGCAGTTCCAACACAATCAGAACCAGTATCTCCCCCTCCAATTACAACTACAGATTTTCCTTTTGCATCTATTAATTCATCTTTTTTGATAGATTTCCCTTTATTTAAAATATTTTGTTGAGTCAGATAATCCATAGCATAATGAATACCATCTAAATCTCTTCCATAAACAGGAAGATCCCTAGCTTCTCTTGATCCACATGCCATTACAACTGCATCAAAATCTTCTTTTAACTTTTCAACAGATATATCTTTTCCAACTTCAGTATTGTATATAAAAGAAACACCTTCTTTTTTGATTTGATTTACTCTTCTTTCAACAACCCATTTTTCAATTTTAAAATCTGGAATACCAAAAGTTAAGATACCTCCAGCATGAGAGTCTTTTTCAAAAACAGTTATATTGTGTCCAAATCTATTTAATTGTTGAGCGGCAGCAAGTCCTGCAGGACCACTTCCCACAACAGCTATTTTCTTTTCAGTTCTAATTTTAGGAGGATGAGGTTTAATCCAACCCTCACTCCATCCTTTTTCTGCTATACTGAGTTCTATATTTTTAATAGTAACAGGATCATCATTTATACCAAGAACACAACCTCCTTCACATAATGCTGGACATAGTCGTCCAGTGAATTCAGGGAAGTTATTAGTTTCTTCTAAAACTTGTAAAGCCTTTTTCCATTCACCTTTGTTTACAAAGTCATTCCACTCTGGACATAAGTTATCAACTGGACAAGTATAACTACAAAATGGAGTTCCACAATCCATACATCTAGCTGATTGTGTGTGTAAATATCCAGGTGTAAATGGTTTATATATCTCTTTATAATCTTTTACTCTTTTATCAACAGGTCTTTTTTTTGCTTCTTCACGTCCAAATTCAAGAAAGCCACCTAATTTACCCATTATTTTCCTCCTTCTTTTTTTCTAATAATTGTTCATAAGCAGGATTTATAACTTTTATAAATTTATTTATATTTTCATCCCAGTTATCAAGAATATCTTTGGCTCTATTACTGTCTGTATATTTTACATGATTTTCGATCATAGTTTTTAATTTAGAGATATCTTCATCAGATGCTAATACTTCAGTTTTAACAGTATCAGTATTAACTTTATCTTGGAAGTCGCCATCAATATCATAGACATAAGCTATTCCACCACTCATACCAGCTCCAAAGTTTTTACCAGTTTTTCCTAATACGGCTATTTGTCCACCAGTCATATATTCACAACCATGTTCTCCTATTCCTTCAACAACAGCGTGCGCTCCAGAGTTTCTCACTCCAAATCTTTCTCCGGCTAATCCATTAACATACAATTGCCCTCTGATAGCTCCATATAAAATTGTATTTCCAGCAATTACATTTTCCTCGGAATTAAAATTACTTTCTGTAGGCTTTTTAATTATTATTTTAGCCCCAAATAACCCCTTACCAATATAATCATTTCCTTGACCTTCAAGATTTAAAGTCAAACCTTTCATACCAAAGGCTCCAAAACTTTGCCCAGCATATCCTTTTAAGTTGATATTAATAGTATCATCTTTTAATCCATTTTCTCCATGTATTTTAGCTATTTGACCACTTAACATAGTTCCAGCAGTTCTATTTGTATTAAATATATCAACATCTATATTAACTTTTTCCTTGTTTTCTAAAGCTGGCTTAGCTTTTTTGATCAAAGTTCTATCTAATATTTTATCAATTCCATGATCTTGTTTTTCTACACATCTAGTAGCAATTCTGCTTGGTAAGTCATCTTTATATAAAATGTTTGAAAGATCAACACCTTCTGCTTTCCAATGTTTAATTGCTCTATCCATTTCTAATTTATCTACTCGTCCAATCATTTCATCAATAGTTTTAAACCCAAGTTCTGCCATTATTTCTCTAATTTCCTGAGCAACAAAAGTAAAGTAATTAACTACATAATCAACGTGTCCTGAAAATCTTTTTCTAAGTTCTGGATCTTGGGTAGCAACTCCAACTGGACATGTATTTTTTTGACATTGTCTCATCATTATACATCCCATAGTTACAAGAGCTATTGTTGCAAATCCATATTCTTCTGCTCCTAAAAGAGCAGCAATTGCTACATCTCTACCAGTTTTCATCTGTCCGTCTGCCTGAACTCTAACTCTACCTCTTAAATTGTTTTTAGTTAAAACTTGGTGAGTTTCTGAAAGACCAAGTTCCCAAGGTAATCCAGTATGTTTTATAGAGTTAAGAGGTGCAGCTCCTGTACCACCATCGTGTCCAGATACTAATATCATATCTGCATGTGCTTTAGAAACTCCTGCAGCAATAGTTCCAATTCCGTTTTCTGATACTAATTTTACACTTATTCTTGCTTCAGGATTTACATTTTTAAGATCAAATATTAACTGCGCTAAATCCTCAATAGAATATATATCATGATGAGGAGGTGGAGATATTAGGTCTATACCTGGTGACGTGTATCTAACCTTTGCAATCTCTTCATTAACCTTTTTGCCAGGTAGATGTCCACCTTCACCTGGTTTAGCTCCTTGTGCCATCTTAATTTGTATCTCATCACCATTTACAAGGTAATAAGTAGTAACCCCAAACCTACCAGAGGCAACTTGTTTTATAGCACTTCGTCTGTCGTCTTTGAATCTTTCTGGATTTTCTCCACCTTCTCCAGAGTTTGACATTCCACCAATTTTATTCATTGCTTTAGCTAAAGTTTCATGAGCTTCCTTAGAAATTGAACCATATGACATAGCACCTGTTACAAATCTTTTTCTAATACTTTCAACAGATTCAACTTTATCAAGAGGAATAGATTTTTTATTTTTAAATTTAAATAATCCTCTTATAGTAGCTAAGTTTTCACTTTGATCATTTATTAAATTAGCGTATTTTTTGTATTTTTCATAATCGTTATCCATTACGGCATGTTGTAAAGTCGATATGGCTTCAGGGGATAAAAGGTGATATTCTCCGCCTTCTCTCCATTTGTATTTTCCTGAAGATTCCAAAAGATCAGTATATATTTTTCGATTGTTTTTATATGCCTTATTGTGATTTGTTATAATCTCTTTTCCTATGGTATCAATTCCAACACCTTCGATTCTAGAAACTGTACCAGGGAAGTATTTATTTATAAATTCTTGTTGAAGCCCAACAGCTTCAAAGATTTGAGCTCCTCTATAACTTTGTATTGTAGAGATTCCCATCTTAGACATTACCTTAAATAATCCTTTATGAATAGCTTTAATATATTTTTTCTTTCTTTTTTTAATATGTTTGCTATCACCTTTTGTTAAATACAATTCTTCTTCAGTCATATATTCAATAGATTCAAAAGCTAGATAAGGATTTATGGCTAAAGCACCATATCCTAGTAATAGAGCGAAATGCATAACTTCTCTTGCTTCTCCACTTTCAATTATTATATCTACATTGCTTCTTTTATTCTTATTAATTAAATAATTATGAAGAGCAGATGTCGCTAATAAACTTGGAATTGGTGCGTTAAAATCATCCACAGTTCTATCACTTAATATAATTATATTATATCCTTCACTTATACTAGATTCAACATGACCAAACATCTTTTCTAAACCTTTTTTTAATCCATTTTCTTCTTGTGGATCAAATATCATAGGAATAGTCTTAGATCTAAATCCAGTTTCTTTAAGATGTGCTATTTTGGCAAGCTGAGAATTATCTAAAATAGGTGAATCTATTTCTATAGCTTTAGACTTATCTTCTGTTCTTTCAAGCATATTTCCCTTAGTTCCTAAATTTGTTTTTAATGACATTACAACATTTTCTCTAATAGGATCAATTGGGGGATTTGTAACTTGTGCAAAAAGTTGTTTGAAATAATCATATAAAAGTTTTGATTTATTTGATAAAACTGCCAAAGGCTCGTCATTTCCCATAGAACTTATATCTTCTTTTTGATTTTCAGCCATAGGGGCAATTATAGTACTTAAATCTTCACGTGAATAACCAAAGGCTCTTAATCTTGTAATAACAGTATCTAAATCACAAGAGTATTTTTCTTTTTCCATTTTAATATTTTTTAAATATTTTTTATTATCTTTAATCCATTTTGTATATGGTTTATTAAGGCTAAGTTCTTTTTTGACCTCTTTATCATAAAAAACTTCTCCTTTTTCAGTATCTATTATTAACATTTTACCTGGTTCTAATCGACCACTTTCTAAAATGTTATTTGGAGAAATTTCCAAAGTACCTATTTCAGAGGCAAGAACAAAAAAGCCATCTTTGGTTCTAATGTATCTTGCAGGTCTTAATCCATTTCTATCTAGAGTAGCTCCAATCTTTTTACCATCTGAAAAAGCTATGGCAGCTGGACCATCCCAAGGTTCTACAATATTTGAATTGTATTCATAATAACTTTTTAAATTATTATCTAGAGATGAATTTTTTTCCCAAGCTTCTGGAACAAGTGTTGTAATAGCTTCTGCTAAAGGTATACCTGCTGCAACCATTAATTCAAACACATGATCTAAGTTTGCAGAATCACTATCAGTTTTATTAGTTACAGGTAAAACTTTTTTGATTTGATCTTTAAATACATCATTGTTCAATTCTGGTTTTCTAGCAGCCATCCATTTTAAGTTACCTTTAATAGTATTAATTTCTCCATTGTGGGCAAGCAATCTAAATGGTTGAGCTAAATCCCAAGATGGAAAAGTATTTGTACTATATCTTTGGTGAACTAAAGCGATAGCAGATTTCATAGATTTATTATTTAAATCTTTGTAAAAATTGCTAATCTGAGCAGATAATAATAATCCTTTGTATATTATTATTTTATTTGAAAGACTTGGAATATAAAAAGATTCTTTATTTTTAATAACTGAATCTAAAATTGCCTTTTCGATTCTACGTCGTATTATATATAATTGTAGGGCAAAGTTTTCAGTATTAGCACCTTTTTTGATAAAAACTTGCTTAACTACTGGAGAAGTACTAGCAGCGGTTTCTCCTATTTCACTGGGATCAGTTGGAACTTCTCTCCATCCTAAAATTTCTTGATTTTCTTCATTTATTATTTTTTCTATGATTCCTTCACAGATTAAAATTTCATCTGTCTTTCTAGGGAAGAAAACCATTCCTACTCCATAGTTTCCTTCTTTTGGAAGTACAATATCATCTTTTTTGAGCTCATTTCTAAAAAACTCATCTGGAATTTGCATTAATATTCCTGCGCCATCTCCAGTTAAAGGATCTGCTCCTACAGCTCCTCTGTGTTCTAATCTTTTTAAGATATCGACCCCTTTTTTGATAACTTCATGGCTTCGCTCTCCATTTATCTTAGTTATAAATCCTACACCACAATTATCCTTTTCAGCTTCTGGGGAATATAGACCACAGGCCTTTGGAATTCCCATACCTCTCTTCATAAAAAAACCTCCTTATATAAATTTAAATTAGTAAATACTTATTAATTATTAGTTTACACCTCATAATTCTTTTAACGTTAAAGATCATGTAACAATAAAATTTAGAGAATTATTTTGCAAAAAGTGAGGTTATAAATAAATCGACATGTTATAAACTCGAAACTTATTAATATTACCGTTGGACTATCTATTATATTAAAATAAGCAGTAGGAGTCAAATATATATATAATATGGGATATATATATAGGATATATATTACTGTCAAAATGGGACAATATATCTAATATTAATTACATATATATATCGTATTTAATTTATATATTTTACAAATAGACGAAAAAGTAATATAATGATTTTAGACTTGAAATAAATAAGATCCAAGGAAAGGAGATTTCAAAAAAGTATTGCTTAGAAAGTATCACGTACAAAGTATTACTTACAGAAAGAACTATAATTTAAATTGGCTTATAATTTTGTTTATAAAAAATTAAAATAAAAAAGTTAGGGAGAGGAGAAATAATAATGAAAGAAAGAATTGTAGATTTTACAGAAACTTCTTTAAAAGAGGTGTATGGATCAAACTGTTTTAATGACTTGGAAATGAAATCAAGATTACCAAAAAGTATTTATAAGGAATTTAAGAAAATTCAAAATGGTGACAAGGAAATGTCATTAAACATAGCAGAGGTGATTGCTGGTGCTATGAAAGATTGGGCAATGGAAAAAGGAGCTACACATTATACTCACTGGTTTCAACCTTTAACTGGATTAACTGCAGAAAAACATGATAGCTTTATTAATCCAACAGGAGAAGGTAGTGTTATGATGGAATTTTCAGGAAAAGAGCTTATCCAAGGTGAACCAGATGCATCTTCTTTTCCAAATGGTGGATTGAGAGAAACATTTGAAGCAAGGGGATATACTGCATGGGATATAACTTCACCTGCATTTTTAAAAGAAGATAACTCAGGAACTACTTTATACATACCTACAGCATTTGTATCATATACTGGAGAGGCTTTAGACAAAAAAGTTCCTCTATTGAGATCAATGGATGTATTAGGAGATGAAGCTTTAAGAGTATTAAGAGCATTGGGGAATACAACTACTGAAAAAGTAACTACAACAGTTGGAGCAGAACAAGAGTATTTCTTAATAGATAAAGAATATTATCAAAAAAGATCAGACCTTAAATTAGCAGGAAGAACTTTATTCGGGAAATTACCTGCAAAAGGTCAAGAGATGGATGATCACTATTTTGGAACAATAAAAGAAAGAGTAGCAGCTTTTATGAGAGAGCTAGATACTGAGTTATGGAGATTGGGAGTATCAGCTAAAACGAAACATAATGAAGTTGCACCAAATCAATTTGAAATAGCAGCTGTGTTTTCAAGTTCAAATGTTGCAACAGATCAAAATCAATTGGTAATGGATACAATAAGAAAAGTTGCTGGAAGACATGATTTAGTTGCATTATTACATGAAAAACCATTTGCAGGAATAAATGGATCTGGTAAACATAATAACTGGTCAATGGGAACAGATGATGGAATGAATTTATTAGAACCTGGTTCTAATCCTGAAAAAAACAAACAATTTTTATTATTTACAGCGGCAGTAATAAAAGCTGTAGATATGTATGCTCCAATGTTAAGACTTTCAGCGGGAAATGCTGGAAATGATCATAGATTAGGGGCAAATGAAGCACCACCTGCAATAATATCAATATTTTTAGGAGGAGCTTTAACTACTATATTTGAAAAAATAGCTAATGGTAAAAAATTAGAAGTTTCAGAAAGTGGTAAATTATCTTTGGGAACAGATTCAATACCTGAAATACCAAAAGATTTAACTGATAGAAACAGAACTTCACCATTTGCATTCACTGGAAATAAATTTGAATTTAGAATGCCTGCTTCTTCTCAATCAATATCTGGACCAAATGTTATACTTAATACTGTAGTTGCAGATGTTTTAGGAGAAATAGCTGATAAATTAGAAAAAGCTAGTGATATTGATGCTGAAATAAATAATGTAATTAGAGATATATATAAAGAACATGGAAGAGTTGTATTTGACGGAGATGGATATTCTGATGACTGGATAGTTGAAGCTGAAAAAAGAGGATTAGCTAACTTAAAAACAACTGTTGATGCATTACCAGTTGGAATAGCTGATCATATAGTTGAAGTATTCTCTAAAAGAGGAATATTTACTAAGGAAGAATTAATATCTAGATATAATGCTTATTCAGAAGCATATAGTATGCAAGTAAATATTGAAGCAGGATTAGTAGTTGAAATAGCTAATACACAAATATTCCCTGCAGCAAATGATTATGCTAAAAAACTAGCTGATACAATTCAATCTATAAAATCTGTTTCTAAAGACATGGATACTTCTGCTCAAGAAAGAGTTTTAGAAGCTGTAAATAAAAATATAGCTGGATTAAAAGAAGAAGTATTAAAACTTGAAGAAGCGTTGGTAGATGCTCAAAATGTTGCAGACGATTATGAGCAAGCAGTAGATTATAAAGATAATGTATTGCCTAAGTTAAACTCAGTTAGAGTTTATGCTGATAACCTTGAGGCTTTGGTTGACAAAAAAGATTGGCCATTCCCAACATATGAAGAATTGTTATATAACTTATAAAAATAAATAAAATATATCAAAAAAGCTTTGTCAATGTAATATTGGCAGAGCTTTTTTGATTATTTAGGAAATTAAAAATAGATTGGAATCATAAAAAAAAATAATTAAAAAATAGACTTATTTTAATATTTTCTTGACTAAAATTATTTTCTGGTGTATACTAATTATCGTACAGAGTAGTTTTTGACCTGGAAAAGGTCATGTTTTACCAAAATAATATTAGGAGGGGAAATATGTCATATGTAAATGATGTTTTAGAAAAAGTAAGAGAAAAAAATGCAGATCAACCTGAATTTTTACAGGCTGCCGAGGAGGTTTTGGAATCTTTAGCTCCAGTAATTGAAAAAAATCCAAAATATGAAGAACATAAAATTTTAGAAAGAATAGTTGAACCAGAAAGAGTTATTATGTTTAGAGTTTCTTGGGTAGACGATTCAGGAGAGATTCAAGTAAATAGAGGATACAGAGTTCAGTATAATAGTGCAATAGGACCTTATAAAGGTGGGTTAAGATTACATCCAACGGTAAACTTAGGAGTTTTAAAATTCTTAGGTTTTGAACAAATATTTAAAAATTCATTAACTACTTTACCTATGGGTGGAGGAAAAGGTGGATCTGATTTTGATCCAAAAGGAAAATCTGATAATGAAATAATGAAATTTTGTCAAGCGTTTATGACAGAACTTTCAAAACATATAGGACCAGATACTGATGTTCCTGCAGGAGATATAGGAACAGGAGCAAGAGAAATAGGGTATATGTATGGACAATATAAAAAGTTAAAAAATGAAAATACTGGAGTTTTAACTGGAAAAGGTTTAAACTGGGGAGGTTCTTTAATTAGAACAGAAGCAACTGGATATGGTTGTGTTTATTTTGCCAAAGAGATGTTAGAAACTAAAAATGACACTTTTGAAGGTAAGACATGTGTAGTTTCAGGTTCTGGAAATGTAGCTCAATATACAGTAGAAAAATTAAATGAATTAGGAGCTAAAGTTGTTACTTTATCTGATTCATCTGGATATATTTATGACAAAGATGGAATAACTACTGAAAAATTAGAATATGTAAAAGAATTAAAAAATGTAAAAAGAGGAAGAATTAAAGAATATGCTGCTAAATATGATGGCGTAGAGTATTTCGAAGGAGAAAAACCATGGGGAGTAAAATGTGATTGTGCATTCCCATCGGCAACTCAAAACGAAATAGATGCAGATGATGCTCAAGCGTTACTTGATAATGGTTGTATGCTAGTTTCTGAAGGAGCGAACATGCCAACTGTTCCAGAAGGTGTTGAAAAATTCCTAGATGCAGGTATATTATATGGTCCAGGAAAAGCAGCTAATGCAGGTGGAGTTGCAGTATCTGGATTAGAAATGGGTCAAAACTCAAGTCGTATTTCATGGACTAGAGAAAAAGTTGATAATGAATTAAAAAGAATTATGAAAGATATTCATTCAGCTGCTTATGAAGCTTCAAAAGAATATGGAGATGAAGGAAATTACGTATTAGGAGCAAATATAGCAGGATTTGTAAAAGTTGCAGATACAATGATAGATCATGGAGTAATATAAATATACAAAAAAGACAGGAGAGTTTAATTCTCCTGTCTTTTTTAACGTTATATTTATTTTAGCATTTTTCGAATAGTTTTAGAAAGTTCTTGAATCACTTCATCGTCATCATTTTTAATCTTATCTATTACACAGCTTTCTATGTGGGCTTCTAAAAGTAAAGTACTAACTCCGCTTAAAGCAGATCTTATAGAAGTAATTTGATTTAAAATGTCATCACAATATACATCGTTTTGGATCATTTTATTAATTCCTCGAACTTGACCTTCAATTCTTTTTAATCTTGTACCAATTTTTTTCTTAAACTCTTCTGAATGGTGTTTTCCATTCATATGGCAGTTATCATTTTCCATAATATCACCTCATATTATTTATTTTATATCTTTTCTTTTTTCTTTAAACTCTTTTTTGTCAATTTCACCTTCTGCATATCGTTTCTTTAAAATTCTCAAAGCTTCGCTATCTTTTTTGAAAAAGTTATTATAAACTCCTTCAAATATAGTCCAGGCGATTAAAGCTATTAGAGCAATCCAAATTATTGTTACTAAATAACTACTTCCAAAGCTGGTAAAACACATAATTCTCCTCCTTTTTTGCTTATATTATTCTACTTTTGGTAATTTATAATCAATTTTATTCAGGTAGTATTTTAAAATATTAGCTGTTATTAAAATAAGAGGAACTGATAAACCTAGTCTAAGTAGTGTAAATTTTGGCCCCAATATTGAAGCTTCCATTAAACTCATAGGTATCATAAATAGACTAGCTGCTGTAACATATGTAATTATTGAATCATATCCTGCGCCTTTATGATAAAGACTATTTGCAACTGGAAAAGCTACAAATGTACCTCCAACAGTGGTTGCAGCAAGTGCGATTGCATAAAAATATTTTTTTATACCAGATGTATGTCCAAAAGATTTTTCAATGGCATCATGACTAGCCCATACATCAAAAAGTCCTATAAGTATAAAAGCTGGCGGAAGAATTAAAACCATATCTTTAGCAAAAATAAAGAAATTTCTTCCCATATTTACTCCTAATTCAAAATTTATAAAGTAAGATACAACTATTAGTAAAACAAATATTCCAAATATTAAAAAATTCATTTTTCTTTTATTCATCTATAAAACCTCCCCATAAAAGAATCCAATACCAATGGCTATTCCCAAAGATATTAAGACTCCAAATAAGTTTCTTATTATTGTAACTCTATGACCAAAGTACTCTTTTTCTACTGGATAAGTTACTACTCCAACTAACATAAGAGAAGATACAAATCCACCTAAGATTATAAATGGAACTCCTTTTTGTAAAAGTACACCTGCAAGTGGATAAGCTATAAAACCTGGCATCATAGTAACTGATCCAATTGCCACACTAAGTATAGTTCCCAACCAAATATTATCTTGGCTTAAATATTTGATTATGAAATCTTCTGAAATTAATAATATAACAGATATAATTATTAGCAACATAAGGTACTTTGGTAGTATTTTATTAAACTTTTTAACTCCCTTTTTAATACCCATTTTCGTCTTTTCTTTGTCTTTGATAACTGAAATTATTAAAACAATTACTGTTAAAATATACAAATATTTCATATTTACCTCCTTGGTTTGATTTTTTATTTTGTGGGTATACCCCCCACACCTATATAATAAGATAATTCATACAAAAAGTCAAGCTTTATTTTTGATATTAATTGCAAAAAAGGTTATAATATAATAACGAGAATTATAAGGCGATGCTAAAAGGAGATATTAAAATTAAAATATAATAAAAACTAAAACTAAAACTAAAACCAAGGGAGATGGAATAATGAATATTAATTGTACAGGAAAATTACGGAAAGAGTTGGATTTTGAAATAAAATCCATAGAAGAAGAAAAAACGGATGATTTTTATAACTGGCATGCAAATCTTATAAAATTAAACAGAAGAAAATGTGTTTTACTTATGAATGTAAAAACTAAATATGTAATATTTTTATATGGTTTAAAAAAAGCTGAATTTAAAAAATTAGATGAGATAATATTAAAATCTATAAGAAAGGTATTGGAAGAAGATAGAATAGATAAAAAGTATATCGAAAAATATTTTAATAAGATAGATGAGATAAATTTTACTAAAACATATAGTCGATCTGTTATATCACATATGAGAGATCCTAAAATGATGTTAGAAGCTATAATTGGTGGATATCTACCTATAGAAAATATTGTAAATATCCCTATAAATTTAGAATTAAATAGGCGACTTATGCTCAATACAAAATATGAGTATGGGATAGACTATTTGGAAAATGAATTAATAGAAAGATTTGGAAGAAATTATGATAAGGTTTATAGGGTGCGAATTACTTTAAGAGATATTGAGCCTAAAATATGGAGAGTTATAGAGATTCCTGCCAATTATACTTTTTTTGATTTAAATGTTGCTATCCAAGGAGCTGTAGGGTGGAAAGGGTATCATATGCATGAATTTCAAGTGAGGGATAAAATGTTAAATGATATATTGAGAATAGGGGTTCCCAGTGATTTAAACGATGAATTGCCTTCTTGGACTCAAAAAATATCTGATTATATGAAAAGGGATATTCAAGAAATAAATTATATTTATGATTTTGGAGATTATTGGGAACATAGAATTGAGATAGAAGACGTATATCCAGCTAAAGAGGATATTGAATACCCAAGATGCTTGGATGGAGAATTGGCTGGTCCTTTAGAAGATTCTGGTGGGCCCGGGGGGTATGAAGAAGTATTTGAAGCTATGAAACCTAAAGATGAATCAAACCTTGATGAAGAATATAGACAACAACTTGTTGGCTGGATACCTAGTAATTATCAGCCATCTGTTTTTAATCCAAAAGAAGTTAGTTTTAAGAATCCAGGAGAGATATTGTTAAAAAAAATGGGGAAAGTAGAAACAAGATTTTAACTTCTATTTATAAAAAAAGGATTAAGAATCAGAAATAAATCTGGATGTAGTCAAAGAAGATTTTTAATTCAATAATAAGGAGTAGAGATGAAAAAAATAATATTAATAAGTGTTTTAATTATAATAACAGGATGTATATACGATAAAGAAAATTCTAAGGATGAAAAAATCATTGATTCGCCAACTGAAAAAATTGTAGGAGCAGATATCTCATTTGTAGACCAAGAGGAATACTGGAAAGTTAACTTTTTTGACGAAGGAAGCAAAAAAGACTCCTTGGATATATTTGCAGAACACGGATTTAATTATATCCGATTAAGAGTTTTTGTAGATCCAAATTCTAACGGGGGCTACAAAAGTTACAATGTTTTAAGAAAGCAAGAAGAGGAATTTTGTGGTTTAGAAAGAACAATTGATTTTGCAAAACGAGTAAAAGAAAAGGGCTTAAAACTCCTAATTGATTTACATTATAGTGATACTTGGGCTGATCCAGGTAATCAGCAAAAACCTGTTGCATGGCAGGGTTTAGAATTATCTGAATTAAAGGATAAAATGTATGATTACACTTCCCAAACGATAGAGGAGTTCAAAAAAGCTGAAATAGATATTGATATGATTCAAATAGGAAATGAAATCACCGGTGGTTTTTTATGGGACACAGGTAGAATAAGTAATAAAGAAAATTTTAAGCAGTTATTGGAAAAAGGAATATTAGCAGTTCGCAATAATTCTCCAGAAACTAAAATAATGCTTCATACCACAGCTGACGATGTAACTAGCTGGCTAGAAAAGATTGATCATAATGAGTTAGATTTTGATATAATTGGATTATCTTATTATCCTCAACACCATGGGACCACGGAAGATCTAGAAGTTAGAGTGGAAGATATATCCAAAGAATATGATTATGATATTGTTATTGCGGAATATTCTAAACATAAAGAAGAGGTAAATGATATTATTTTCAGTGTGCCAGAAGGATTAGGTGCTTTTATCTGGGAACCAGTTAATTTTAAGTCAGATGGAGCAGAAAATCTATTTTATTGGGAATCTGGAGATAAAGAAGGACATCATACAAATGATTTAATGGATTTTTATTTGGGTTTTTAGTAATTCTGAAAATCTACTTTGAAACTACAATATGGATAAGGGATTAGCTAAATATATTAATAAATAGTGTTTAAAATTTTTCTTAAATTTGTTATAATAAATATGTTAGAGACGAAGAATATAATTGGAAATTTTGTTTAAAATAATAATATTTAGATAGTATAAGATTTAGATAGTTG
>JBNJFI010000040.1:7366-18266 GCA_051746725.1 Fusobacteriota bacterium | reverse complement strand
GTAAATTTTATAGCATTTCCAATTAAATTTATTAAAATTTGTTTTAGTCTTGTTGGATCGCCATTTAAGGAGTTTGGAACATCTTTTTTGATCTCCATTTTTAATTTTATCCCTTTATTATTTGCACTATTTTTTAATACTTGATATGTATTTTCAAATATCTCATCTAATTCAAAATTTATATTTTCTAATTTAATTTTATGAGCTTCAATTTTAGAAAAATCTAAAATATCGTTTATTATATTATGTAAATGGTTAGCTGAAATCTGTATATTTTTTATAAACTTTTTTTGTTTTGGGGTCAACTTAGTTTTCCCTAGTATGTCTGCAAGCCCTATTATTCCATTCATAGGAGTTCTTATTTCATGGCTCATATTTGCGATAAATTCACTTTTAGCAGCTGTGGCTTTTTCTGCTATTTTTTTAGCTTCCTCAGCTTCTTTTCGTCTTCCATCTAAACTTCTATTTAAAATTTCCAATTCAGATGTTCTTTCTCGAACTTTTTGTTCTAGTTCTTGATTATAGTTTTGCAATTTTCTATATAATTTAGCATTTTCAAGGGATATAATTATTTCAGAAGATATTAACTTTAATACATTTATTCTTTCCTGGCTAAAAGCTCCTGATACTAAATTATTTTCAAGATATAAAATAGCTAAAATTTTATTATCTTTTATTAAAGGCATCCCTAAAATTGATTTAATATTATTTTTCTTTATATAATTTGTTTCTTTAAAGTACCTTGTTTTAAAAGCATTATCTAGTATAACTATATCTTTAGATTTTATTATTCTTTCAATAACTTTAATGGATAAATTTTTACTTAAATCATAATTTTCATGAATAAGAATTCGCTCCACTCCCTTGGACTCTTCCAATTCAGATTCAATATAAAATTCACCTTGATCTTCTAATAATAATATCCCTTTTTGGGCACCAGCATTCTCAACAACTATTTTCATCATCTGTTTTAATAGTTTTTCAAGATCAATTTCATCTAATAATATATTGGAAGATTTTATCATAGAAAACATATCAAAGCTGTTTTCTGTGTCATCTTCATCCATTATTTCAGGCATTATTTCTTTATACCTTTTTTGAATTTCATATACTTTCGCATTAGCTCCCCATTTCTTATAACACTTTTTGGCTTCATGCATATATAATCCAGCTATTTTATTTCTATTAGTAGATATATAAAATCTTCCTGCTGCTTCATTGGCTATAGCTTCTATATTAACAAAACCATTTATCTTTGCTTCTAATATGGATTCATCATATAATTTTATAGCTTTTTCCCTATTTCCAGAAACTCTATTCCTTTCAGCTTCCACCAATAAATATTTATGTTTAAAGTTTTCAGGAGCATTTTTAGACCAATATTTCAATTTTATTTGATTTCGAATTATTTGAAATCTTGACTTAATACTGTTCTTTCCATGGTAATTTGTTCTACATCTTAATATTCCTAATGATTCATAAAAATGATACTCAGGATATTGAATAAAACCTAAGGCAGATTTTTTATACTTTCCTCCATTTTTAATTGTATCTTTCATAGCACTACAATCTCCAAAAATATATCCTAATATCAATTGTATTATGTAAAAATTAAATATCCCATGTTTATTATCTGCGTTATGCATTTCTTCTAAGACTAATTTAGAATTATAATGGGGACCATCAAGTTTTATGAAATCCTTTCTCTTTTTTGTTAAATTATATACCGCTTGACAGAAAATTATTATATAATTATACTGTAAATCCTGTTTTAAAACTTTTATATTTTTAGAAAAATCATATATTTTTTTATAATATTCTTGTAAATTATTTCCTGCAAAAAAGGAATTATATCCATATACTGCTGCATCGTAAGTTCCATATTCTAAATCTCCAGTTTCTAAACCAACTTTATATCCTTCAAGAAGATCTTTATAGGTATTAACAATAGGCTCAGAATAATATCTAATAGTAGTATTATATAACATATATACTCTAGATTTTAATTTTTTAGCATTATATTTATTTAATAAAAATAATGCTAAATTCCCATATGCATAACCTTTCTTAATAAGATAGAGAGCTGATGTGGCTATTAATCCATAGTTAGAATAAGCAAATGCAGACATAGGAGAATTACCATGTTTAATAGAAAATTTCACCATCTTTATTATCAATATTACATATAGATCGTTATTTACAATAAAAGAAGCTGCTGCAATACTTCCAATTATTCTCATTGCAGATTCTATTTTATAATTATTCATGTCTGGCAGCGCTTTTATCTCATCAATAGTATATTTATTTAATATAAATTCACAGCTTACAAGAGATTTCAATAGATTTATCTTGTTAGGAGATGGTATATCAATATCCATTATTTCTAAAATTTCAAGAGCTTTTTTTACTGCATCCCACGGCTTATTTCTAGCCACATATGATTGTATTATAATTTCATAAACTCTTATCTTTTCTTCTATCTTTTTTGAATTTTTAATTATTCTTTTAAAATACTTATGCATGGACTCAAAATCTGCAGTTAAATAGGCACATTCACAGGCATTTATATATAATTCTAAAGTAGTCTTATACCTTTTATTCCAATCATTTTTATCTAAATGTTTTATTGCTATTTCAAAATAATTATATGCAGTGGCATATGCTGATGATTTTTTTGCTTTTAAACCTGCTCTTAAATTAAACTCAATCATCATAGATTTTTCATCTACATTTTTTATATCATACAAGTTATTAACATCACTATATGCTTTATTTAAATGATTTGTTATATTAAATATCTCTTCTTCTATTTCATTTTCTTCTAGTTCATCTAGAAGCAATAAGGCCACTTTTTTATGGAAAATAGATCGTTTTGATGTCTCTATTAATTCATATGCAGCTTTTTGTATTCTATCATGAAAAAATTTAAATTCTACTATTTGATCACTATCCTCTTTTATATATTTATATGACTCTGTAAGAGGAATTATAAATCCATTTTGTAGTGCTTTCCACAATCTATTTAATATTACTTGGGGAGATTCTCTCAGTAATATTATTAAACTCTTCAAATCAAAACTGCTTCCTATACATGCTGCATATTTTAAAACCTCCAGGCACTTTTTTGGAAGTTTATCTAATCTGTTTTTCACTAAATCATTACTAGTTTCGGATTTCATTTCTGATTTAATATGCGAAATATTCCAATTCCATATGGCATTTTCCATATCAAAATATATATATCCATTTTCCTTGAGATACCATAAAAATTCCTTCAACAAAAAAGGATTTCCCATACTTATTTGATGAGATATATTAGCTAATTCCCCACCTTTTTTTTCATCACATTGAAATGAATCCATTATAAGATTATAAGTATCCTTTTTTGAGATTGGTTCTAAAAGAATATCTTCGACTTCTATACCTTCTGATTTTAACTCGTCGATTGTAACGAATAAGTTATGTCCTGGAAAAACTTCATTATTTCTATAAGCTCCTATTATATAAATATAATTCATATTATCATTTTCCAAAATTATCTTTATCAAATTAAGAGAAGCAAGATCACTCCATTGTAAATCATCCAAGAAAATGATAAGAGGATGATCTTTTGAAGCAAATGCTCTCACAAAATTCAGAAAAGTTATATTAAATCTATTTTGATATTCTGCACCTGAAAGCTCTAGTATATCTGGTTGTTCTCCTATCAACTTTTTTAGAATAGGTATTTCTTGAGTTATTACTTTCCCATTATTTTTCAACGCCTCTTCTATTCTTTTCTTCCAATAATCTTTTTTTTCATTATCAGTTAATAATATCTCTTTTATAAAATTTTTAAAAGCATTAATCACAGGATAATAAGGTATATCTCTTTTTAATTGATCAAATTTTCCCGAAAGATAATTCCCTCTATCTTTTAAAGTATTAACTTGTATTTTTTCAACTAAAGCAGTTTTTCCTATCCCAGAGTATCCTGAAACCATTAATAGCCTTGATTCTCCTTCTAATACTTTTTTATATTCATTTAGTATTTTTATTTCTTCCTTCTCTCTTCCATATATTTTATTAGATATCATAAATTTTCCTACGATATCTGTTTTACCAATATTGAAATATCTGATTCTTCCCTCATTTTTCAATAAACTTCTACATCTTTCTAAATCATCAATAAGTCCACTTAAACTTTGATATCTCTTCTCTGGTGATTTTTCTAATAATCTATTCACTATATCCGATATTACTCTAGGGATCTCTGAATCTATTTCTATTAAACTCTCTGGCTGTTTCGCTATATGTGAATGAACTAACATTAAGGGGTCCTTTGAATTAAATGGCAATCTGTTTGATAACATTTCAAAAAAGATAATCCCTAATGAATAAAATATAGATCTATAATCAGAATCTCTTTTTAATCTTCCAGTTTGTTCAGGGGATATATATGGTAATATGTTTTTATAGTGATATATTAATTTTGAATCTATTATTTCTCCTGACTCATGTTCTAATTCCGATGAAAATTCAAAATTTATAAGTTGTACTTTTTCTAAGCTCGAATCATAGAATATATAATCCGGTGTACAAGTTTTTAATATAAGTCCAAAATCTTGTATCTCTTTAATCTTATGAGCAATATTTATCCCACTTTTCAAAAAATCCGAAATATCAATTTTATTATTCATAATTTTTCGAAGTCTTTCTCCATATATTTCTCCTAAAATAAATCCAGCCTCACTTTTTTCTTTATAAAAGTCTATACTCACTGGCATGTCTTCAACTTTTTTTTCTAAACTTTTTATAATTTTGTACTCTTTTCTTAACTTCGCTAAGTTTATTTCAAATCCTCTATAATTTTTTAGTTTTTTTATAACTACTTTTTCTTTTGTCTTTGGAATATGAGCTTTATAAATATCATAGTATTTACTTTCTAATATTTTTTCCTCTAATATATAGTTTTTATCCAATTATATTCCCTTCTTTCCGAGTGCTTTTATAATTTTATTAAAAAGTTAAACCTATTGCTGCTAACTTTTCCATTTTTTGAATTTTAATCTAGTATATAAATTATTTATTTCCACTTTTCTTTCAGATAATTAGTCATCTAACATCGGTACAAACCTAACTTTCATTAATGATTTACTCTTTACTACACCATCATACCCTTTTTTGCAAATTTTCAAATCTTGAACCATTCCACTTCCTACAGGTAATATCAAATTTCCATCCTCTTTAAGCTGTTTTATAAGTTCTTTTGGAACAGATTTAGGCGCTGCTGTAACAATTATTCCATCATATGGAGCTTCTTTTTTATATCCTTTAAATCCGTTTCCCAGTATACATTCAATGTTATTAATTCCTAATTCTTCAAATTTATTTTTGGAACTATTATATAACTCCGGTATTCGCTCTACAGTATAGACCTTTTTTGCCAATTTTGCTAAAATTACTGTCTGATATCCTGATCCTGTTCCTATTTCTAATATTTTATCGCTTGATTTTATATTTAATTTTTCTGTCATAAAGGCTACTATATAAGGCTGAGAAATTGTTTGTCCTCCAGCTATAGTGATTGGATGATCTTCATAGGCTTTTTCTCTCTTAGTTTTTGGAATGAACTCATGTCTTTTTACAGTTTTCATAACTTGTAAAAGTTTCTTATCTGTAACTCCTCGCCCACGTATCTGGTTTTCTACCATCATTTTTCTCTCATACTTATAATTCATAATAATCCCCTTTCAAACATTATCAGAATTTAATTATATTTAGCTCAAAAAATTAAATTATTATAATCTTAAGTTTTCACATCTTAATTTTCTATTCACTTACAATAATTAATAACAAAAATTAATGCCTATATATATATATTTTTTTGTACTAACTTTTTACTGTAACTTTATTTTTAGAAATATCACTACTTAAGTAATTATAAGATATTAATTTATATAAGTCAATATATTCTTATTTTTTGAAGCTTTTTATATTTGATTCTCAAATAAAAAAACAGATAACTTTAGTAGCTACCTGTTTTTTAGATCCTTTTATTATTTTTTGGTTTTAAATAATTCGAATTATTAAAATATTATTATTTTAGACTCTCTACAAAGTCAAAAAAGCCAATTTTTTCAAACAAATTTTTATTATATATAGACGGTACTTCTTTTTTGACAATAGCTTCAACTAGAGATTTATCAAAAGGTATTTTTAATCCTACCTCTATGTCCTTTTTACCACAGTAATTTTCTATCTTTTTTGACATATCTTCCGATAAGTCATATTTATTTATAACAACAGTTACTGATAATCTGAATTTTTGTGTTACGTTATATACTCTCTTTAAGTCATGTAAACCAGATAGAGTAGGTTCTGTTACAATGATTGCCTTTTTTGCTCCTGTCATAGACGAGATAACGTTACAAGCTACACCTGGAGATCCATCTACTAGCATATTTATTTTGCCTTCATCTTCTGCTATCTTTTTTGCAACCTTCCGTACTTCTGATACCAATTTTCCAGAAGTCTCTTCTCCTGGTATTAATCTAGCATGAACCATCTTTCCATAATCAGTTTTAGATGTAAATATTTTCCCAACTACTCCATCTACCATACTAATTGCATCAACTGGGCAAACATATTCACAAACTCCACAACCTTCACATTTATGAGTTTTCATCTCAATATCAGATGTTATTGCATTAAAATTACAACTTTCATGGCATCTTCCACAATTAATACATTTATCCTCATCTATTACAGCTTTTTGGGTTCCCACGAACTCTCTTTCATCTTCCAAAGTCTTATCAAATATAATATCTAAATCCGGTGCATCCACATCGCAATCTCCAATGACTAGATCTTCAAAAAAGGGGATCATAGATGTTACAAGCGTCGTTTTTCCTGTTCCCCCTTTTCCAGAAATAACAACTATTTCATTTAAATCCACATCACACCTCCCAATCGTTTTCAAATTTTAATATATATTAGTCTCTAATCCTCATGTATAATTCTCTCATATACTTTTTTAAATTCATCCTTATATTCACTTTTTTGTGTAACAAATGGAATCCCTTCTGAATACCAATGGGCTATCTCCTTATCAAATGGAATCTCCATTAATATATCTAGATTTTTCTCCTTAACATATTCATATATTTCTCCATCGCCTAATCCTGCTTTATTAACAACAATTCCAAATGGAATTTTCATCTCTTCTAACATTTCAACTACCATTTTCATATCACTTACTCCAAATGGTGTAGGTTCAGTAACTACAATTGCAAAATCTGACTGTTCCACTGCTGCAACTGTGGAACAAGAAGTTCCAGGAGGAGAATCGATTATAACCAAATCTTTATTTTTAGTCATTTTTAAACTCTGTTCTATAATATCTACTCCAGAAAGTTCTCCTAAATTTAGTTCCCCGTATATTAGTTTATTATCATGTTCAGTATCTCCTACATATATTTTCCCTATTTCTCTTGTGGGATAAGTTATAGCATTCGAAGGACAAACCATTTCACATCCACCACAACTATGACAACTTTCTTTAAAAACTACTACATCCTTTTTTGCTGGAATTATTGCATTAAAGTTACAAAATTCTCCACATTTTCCACAAAGAGTGCATTTATTCATGTCCACATCAGGATACTCCTTGTTGACATCTATTTCTTCCTTTATATCTGGATTTAAAAATAGATGTGAATTTGGTTCTTCAACATCACAGTCAATAATTACTGAGTTTTTTAAAGATATAGCTAAATTCGTAGAAACTGTTGTCTTTCCAGTTCCTCCTTTTCCACTTAATACCGCTATTTTCATAAGTTCTCCTCTCTTATTTTAAACCGCTATGCTCTTCAACGTTAGATCCATTTACCTCTTCTAACTTATTATCTTTAAATAAACTTACAGCTTCCTTTACAGTGGTTGCATCTCCTCTTAGATATGCCTTGATTTCAAAGCTATCTAAAGTACTAGCTGCCTTTGGTCCTAAATTTTTATATAAAATAATCGCTTCTGCACCATTATCTGCAATCAACTTTGCAGCTTGTGGACCTGCTCCTCCACTTGCATTTTTAGCTTCATTATTAATCCAATCAAAATCCATAGTTTCAGTATCAACTATTATAAATCCTTCACCTCTTCCAAACCTTTGATCCATTTTTGATGTTAATTCTTTTCCTTTAGAAATTACTGCTACTTTCATTTTTACCTCCATTTTATTTTAGTAAAAGGAGCATTCCTGCTCCCTTTTTTGTCTTATCACTCTTCTAATTCATCAATTCTTTTTTTAAGAGCATCTATTTGATTTTCAAGTCTATCTTTTTCATTTTCTAAAAAACTTTTTTGATTATCCATATCCATAAAACTATTTGGATACCTTCTAGATCCATATCCTCTTCCAAGACCATTATTTCTTCTTCCAGATCCCCGACTGTCTTTTCTACAACCTCGACCAAATCCCCTTGGATTATTAAAAGATTCCGTATTTTTAGTATTTCTACATCTTCCCATTTGTTTTCCAGTCATTGATCCTTCTCCATTTGGTCCTGTTCTGTCTCCTGCTGGCATAATAATTCCTCCTTTTATAGTTTTTAAAGTTATTTTCGATTTTTTCCTCTTCCCTGTCCATCTTTTCGTCCTCTTCCATCTCTTGGTCCATTTCCTAATCCTCGTCCTGATCCATTTCCCATAGGTGTTCCATTTCCCAAGCCTTGAGTATTTCCAGTTTCAGAACATTTTCCTAATCCTCGTCCTGTTTTTGGTCCTTCTCCATTGGGACCTTTTCTATTTCCTGCTGGCATATTGCACCTCCTTTATTTTGTATATGCACAAATATAATTTAAAAAAACTTACTCTTTACGCTTCTTTTTGTGTATATGCACAAATATATTATACTTCTAATTTTCCATTTTGTCAAGTATTTTTTAATCTTTTTATTATTATTACTTAATGTTCTTCAAAACAGCTTTCACGTTTTATTCCTTTATATGTATTTATTAAATTTGTAACCCAAACAATTAGAAAGATAACAATTAAAATATGCAGTATTACGGTAAATAATATGTTTGGAACTATTTTCCCTATTGCCCCTGTAGAAACGGCTAAAGCACCAATTGGAAATGCAAAAGCCCACCAACTCAAGGCAAATGGTAAATCTTTTTTGACTACCTTTTCCAATAAAACTACAACAGCCAAAAGAAACCACCATATAGAAAATCCCCATGCTATTAACCCTACTAATTTCGCTATAGTTTGGATAACATCCATATTTAAATCATAAGATGTAAAAGCTAATGATTTATGCGCCTTGGCAGATATAATAGTTATTTTTGCAGTGGGTACCATACCTATAAAAAAAGTAGCTGCTAACTTAGAAGCCGGTAATTCATGATACGTATATCTATGGTATACTGCTGATCCAACAAAAATAAATAAAACTGATCCAATTCCAAAAGCAATCATTGAAATTAAAAATAGACCGTCTCCCATTGTACTATTTGGATAATAATTAAGTAAATCCAATCCTACTATAGTTATAAATAGATGCGATACCGGCGGAATAAACCATCCAAAGTTTGCATGCTGTAAATCAATCTTTTTTGCAGTAAACACGATTGGTAATATTATTAATCCTAAAACAATTATTCCTATTGTTCCCAAAATAAATAGCCAAGTTGCTATTTTGACAGATGCGTGTTCACTCAAAAAAGATAGTTCTTCTCCTACCACTAAAAATCCAATTGATAAAGTTAAAAGTGATATCGGCATTGTCGGAAAAAAACTCCCCAAAACTGGATGTAAAAAATCTTTTTTGACCTCGCCTGGATACATAAAAAATCTAAGTAACCATGGTATTAAAATCATTATAAAAAGAACCAATGCTAATCCAAATCCTATCTTTGCAATTGTTTCATACATAGGTACTTCTGCTTTTCCTAGCATTAGTGCTATTGGAAGTATTCCTGTTCCCATGATAACCGAAAACCATGACGGAATAAATCTCTTTACCTTATTAGATATCTTCATTCATATCTTCTCCTTTGATCATTTTTTAGTATTATATGTGACCTACTTTTCCCTTTTTTATATTCTTTAAAAATATTTTCTAAAACCTTTTGCAAGTCCTTTAAGCTTTCATCTATATCCAATTTTCTCGATATTACAGGTACAAATTTCTTTTTCATTCTAACAATATTTGGACCTATTTGATAACCTAACATAACATTTATTCCATTTTTCTTTAATATTTTTGAAATCTCATTTGCCTTTTTTGGATCACCTGTTACATGATCATCTTCGTGTTCGTGATTATTTTTAGGATTTGATATTTTTTTTATATATTTTATCTCTTTCTTGCTGAGTCTATAGATTTGATAGTATTTTGCATCACCAAAGTGATCTTTTTTAATTTTTTTCCCATTATCTGTTGCACACGCTACTTTTAATTCCATAACTACCTCCAATTATTTTAATATTATAATATCTTAATGTTTCAGCTTAAAAAAATTTACCTTTATAACTATTATTTTCTTCTGGATTTTAAATATAGATGTAGATTTTTAATCTATCTACATCTATATTACAAAAATAAATATAAAATTAATATATTTAAGATTCAATTAAAAAGAATTTTTTAATCTTGCCTTTGCCTTTTCGTATTTTTGGTTTCTATAATATAAAAATATATCCAAAACTACCATCAAAAAATTTATAATATATACATATATCACTATATCAAAGCTATAAATTATTTTATGTGTTATCCCAGCTATGTACCCAATCAAAATAATGTACATAAACCCGAGGCTTTTTCCCTCAGTACTTTTCGTCTTCATTGATTTATAAACCGAGACAGGCCAAGCTAATCCAAAACATACTAACATGGTTAATTCGAATATACTCA
>JBNJFI010000040.1:0-7266 GCA_051746725.1 Fusobacteriota bacterium | reverse complement strand
TCTCTTTATTTAATGATGATCGTGTGTACAAGCGCTACCTTTTGATTCGATTTCTCCTCTTAAATATTTTTTAACAGCTTCTAAAATCTTGCCATTCACTCCTAATATGACCTTTATTCCATTATCATCAAATATATCTATTGCTTTTTGACCCATTCCTCCAGTAATTATAACATCAGCTCCAGCTTTTGCCAAAAATTTAGGCAATAATCCTGGTTGGTGTTCTGGAGCATCTACTAGTTCATCTTCAATTATTTCTCCAGATTCTATTGTATATAATGCAAACTTTTTACAATGTCCAAAGTGCTCATCTATTGTATTTTCATCACTTGTTGGAAAAGCTAATTTTATCGATTTCATATTTTTATCTTCATCCCCTTTTTTGTCAGTCTCATTTCCAGATTCAACTAAATCTAAGACTTTTTTTGTCATATTATTTAACTCTCGTGAAGCTGGTGTGTTTTCATTGAAATATATATGAGGTTTACCACTATCTCCGCCTTCTGCAATACCTTTTTCCATTGGTATTTCAGCTAAAAGATTCAAATCCATCTCTTCAGCAGCTTTTTTCCCACCACCTTTTTTGAAAATATCAACTCTTTCATTACAACTTGGACATACAAATCCACTCATATTTTCTACAATTCCTAATATTGGCATATTAAGCATTTTTGAAAATTTAACAGATTTTCTTGAATCTAAAAGAGCAACATCTTGTGGGGTAGTTACAATAACGCTTCCATCTATTTTACCAAGATCTTGACCAATTGTTAACGGCTCATCTCCAGTTCCCGGTGGAAGATCTACTACTAAATAATCTAATTCTCCCCAGTTTATATCTGCTAATAATTGTTTAATAGCACCAATTTTT
This sequence comes from Fusobacteriota bacterium, assembly GCA_051746725.1. Taxonomy (GTDB): domain Bacteria; phylum Fusobacteriota; class Fusobacteriia; order Fusobacteriales; family JBNJFI01; genus JBNJFI01. The sequence continues at coordinate 6,395 of JBNJFI010000040.1, read as the reverse complement.
TTTGGCCCTCTCCATATAATAGGATCATCAGAGCTTCTAACATAAAAACTTAAGGATACTGCTTTTAAATTATCTAAAACATGGTAAGGGTCGCTTACACTTGCTAATTTTTTGCCTTCAACACCTAACATCTGAGGTATATTTGGACCATGTATATCAGCATCTAATATCCCCACTTTTTTGCCTTCCAAGGCTAATCCATAGGCTAAATTTGTAGAAACAGTGGATTTTCCCACTCCACCCTTTCCACTCATTACTACAACTTTATGCTTTATTTTTGCCATATTATCTTTTAACCTTTTGTTTTGCTCTTGTTGTAATTTCTGTTGCTGTTTTTGTTGCTCTGTTTGATTTCCATTTACTCCACAACTACTCATTATTTCCTCCTTATTTTATTCTTTATTTATTAATATTCCTTCTGTATTCAAAAAAGATTTTATTACTTTTTCTCTTCCTGAGTTTAATAACCTTTGAATTGTTCCTCGGGAAATCCCCATAACTTCTCCTGCTTCTATCTGACTTTTACCATCAAGATCACAAAGTCTCATTGCTTCAAATTCATCTAAATTTATTTCGTTAATTTTTATATCAGATATCTTTATACCTGTGGGTTTATATAACCTTTTATTTTTTAATTTTCTACATCTTCTTCGTTTTTTTCTTCTTGGCATATTTCCTCCTTTACTGTTTTCTAGTGCATATGCACAACTAAGATTATACCTAATTTTTTGGCTTTTGTCAATGTTTTATTTTTAAAAGAAAAAAATATTTATCAAATTTATAAACTACTAAAAAATCCTCCTGTACAGGAGGATTTTTATTATTCGGTATTATTCACTTATTTCTCTTATTTCAGGATTATTTTCAAAATTAAACTGCTTTAAATATTTCTCCATATCTTCAGACATATCATCTAGCCTCTTAGATAAATTAGCTATCTTTTCAATAAATTCTACTTCTTTCATTACTTCACTAGATACTTGAGATATATCATCATCACTTTTTTCCAATATTGAACTAATATCATTTATAACAGCTGCCATCTGTTCTGTTGACGCAGATTGTTCCCCAGAAGATGTTACTATATCCTCTATCATATCATGTATACTATTTACACCTTCTATTATTAATTTGAATTCTTCTCCAACTTTTTGAACTATTTCATTTCCATGTTCTGCTTGTTTTTCTACATCTTCTGTTTCTTTTTCTACTTCATTGCTTTTATCAACTAAATTGTCTATGATTCTTTCTATATCTTCTGTTGCTTTTTGACTATCTTCTGCTAATTTTCTTATCTCATCTGCAACTACTGCAAATCCTTTTCCAGCTTCTCCTGCTCTTGCAGCCTCTATTGCTGCATTCAAAGCAAGTAGATTGGTCTGTTCAGATATTCCTTGAATTATTGTTACAAAGTTTCTGATTTCTTCTGTCTGATCTGATAATTCTTCACTTGAATCAGCGGCTTTTTGTATACTTTCGGTTATTGTATTCATTGCAGTTATTATTTCTTCTATACTTTTTCTTCCATTTTCTGCTTTTTGGGTAGCTTCATCTACTTCTTCTCCTATACTCTTAGATAGATCAGCAACTGTAACTGAACTCCTAGCTACCTCTTCTATTCCACTTGCTGCTTCAGTAGCTGAACTAGAGTTCGTTTCTATGCCCGCACTCACTTCTTCAACTCTTTCTGAAATTGCTTTTATACTTTCCATTGATTCCTTGGACATATCCCTTGTTTCATCTGAAATATCTGCTAAGTTCAAACCTTTTTTCTTAATATCTCTTAAAAAATCACCTTGTTTTTCCATAGCTTTTTTGAACTCCACAGCGGTCTCTCCTATTTCATCATCTCTATTAATTTCAGTATCCTTTGCAAAATCACCATTTGCAGCATTCTTAGCAATAGTTAATATTGTATCTAAACCTTTTTCTATATCCTTTCCAAATATATATATCCCCAATGCAGAAAATAATATTATCAAAATTACTACTGTTATTATAAAATTTCTTAAACCATTAAAATTATTCCTGATATCACTATAAGTTGTTCCTCCAACTACTATAACTTCTGCTCTATCCACTGTCTCAAAAACACTAAATTTTGATTCACCGTTGAGTTTATAATTTAGCCGTCCATTTTTCTTTTCTAGCATATCCTTTACGAAATCATACTCATATAATTTTTTAGTTCCTTTTATTTCTTTATCTGGATAAACCAAAGCAGTACCATCTTTATATAAAACATAAATATATCCTTCAGAACCAATTTTCATATCAGCTACCGTACTTTGGAAATTTTCCCAGTTTATATCAATTCCTATTACTCCTTCTAAATTTCCGGAATTATATATAGCTTTTGATACTGTCATTATTGTATTTCCAGAAACAGCATCAACAAAAGGAGGACTTATAAATATATCTCCTCGGTTATCAATAGCACCTTTATACCATGGTCTAGTCCTTGGATCAAAATCATCTGGCAATGAAGATCTTGTCTCCATTGGATATAGATCCATATCTCCATTTGAATACCCTATATAAGAAGCACTATATTTTTCAGATTTAGAAACTTCTTCATATGAATTGTCTATTAAATCAGTGTTTCCATTATAACTACTTTGAACGACTCCTAACAGGTTAATATCCGACATTGCAGATTCGAGCATATCATTTAACATAAGCTTTACTTTAGAAGTGCTTACTTCAGCTGTTTGAGTTTCTGCTTCTATTAAATTATCAACTCCCCTCCATATGGATATTCCACCTAATAAAATTATAGGTATTATCGATACCAATGCTGTAAATATTCTTAACTTTCCTTTAATCTTCACCATTATCACTCCTTTTATTTTAATCAATCTACTTAATTTCATTATAATTTTTTTCTTTATCTTCTGTCTCAAAGAAAATAAGATTTATATTATTATTTGAAAAAATACGAATTTAAATTATTGAATATCTTAATTAACAAAAAATAATAAAATCACCTCTGGCTTGTTTAAATAAAAAAATTTATTAAATTAATAGTTTAATAAATATATACCTATAACAAGCAAGGTAACATACTAATTATATCACATATTTTTATGTAAGTCAAAACCTAATTTTAAAGACTTTTAAGGTTATAGTTCTTATATAATATAAAATCGTTATAATAAATACAAAGATTTCAAAATATCTTCACTTCCTTGGATAAAATGATCATATATCAAAAAAGAGACAAGTCAAAATGTCTTCTGACTTATCTCTTTTTAATGCTTTTATTTTTTCTCTTTAATTCCAGATATATTGGTTTCATCACTAAAATTGAACTGACTCAAATATTCTTCCATATCATCTGACATGTTAGCCAATCTTTCTGATAATTTTGCTATTTTTTCTATAAATTCAACTTCATTCATTACTTCTCTAGAAACCTCCGCTACTTCATCTTCACTTTTTTCCAGTATAGTACTAATATCATTAATAACTGCTGCCATCTCCTCTGTAGAAGCAGATTGTTCTCCAGATGAAGTTACAATATCGTCAATCATATTATGGATACTATTTACACCTTCTATAATTAATTTGAACTCTTCCCCTACCTTTTGAACTATTTCATTTCCTTTTTGAGTTTGTGCTTTTCCATCTTCTGTTTCCTTTGCAACCTCTTCACTTTTGAGAACTAAATTATCTATTATTCTTTCTATATCTTCTGTTGCTTTTTGACTATCTTCCGCTAATTTTCTTATTTCATCTGCAACTACTGCAAATCCTTTTCCAGCTTCTCCTGCTCGGGCTGCTTCTATTGCAGCATTTAAAGCTAGAAGATTAGTTTGTTCTGATATTCCCTGTATAATTGTTACAAAATTTCTTATCTCTTCTGTTTGATTTGATAATTCTTCACTTGATTCAGAAGCCTTTTCTATGCTTTCTGTTATTTTATCCATTGCTACTATTATATCTTCTATCCCTTCTTGTCCATTTTGCGCTTTTTTGCTAGCCTCTTCTACTTCTTCTCCTATACTTTTAGATAAATCCGCAACTGTAACTGAACTCCTAGCTACCTCTTCTATTCCGCTGGCAGCCTCTGTTGCCGAACTAGAGTTTGTCTCTATACCTGCGCTAACCCCTTCAATACTTTCAGATATGGACTTTATACTCTCCATAGATTCTCTTGACATATCATTAGTTTCATCTGAAATATCAGCTAAATTCAATCCCTTTTTCTTAATATCCTTTAAAAAATCTGCTTGTTTATCCATGGCTTTTTTGAATTCTATAGCCGTATCTCCAATCTCATCATCTCTATTGATTTTAGTATCCTTTGCAAAGTCACCATTTGCAGCATTAGTAGCTATCTTTAATATATCATCTAATCCACTATTTACATCTTTTCCAAATATATATATTCCCAGTGCTGATAAACCTAAAATAATAAGTACTATTATAAGAATTAAATTTCTAAGCCCATCAAAATTAGATCTAATATCTTTATAAGTTGTTCCCCCTGCTATAATCAATCCGGCTTTTTCTATATAATCAAAAACTACAAACTTAGTTTCTCCTTCATATTTATAATTAATATCCCCTCTTTTTTGTTCGACTATTTTTTTACCAAAATCAAATTCCATAAGCTTTTTTGTTCCAATAAAATCTTTATTATTATGTACTAAAGTATTTCCATCATTATACATGACAAAAATATATCCTTTATTTCCAATTTTCATTTTAGAAGCTTTTTCTTGAAAATTTTCCCAACTAATATCTATTCCAACTACTCCTGAAAGAGATCCATTTTCATATATCTTTTTTGAAACAGTAATAATCGTATTCCCAAAAGTAGCATCTACATAAGGATCACTTACATAAACATCAGCATCGCTCTCAACTGCCCCCTCATACCATGGTCTAACTCTAGGGTCATAATCATCAGAAAGATTTTCTCTATCCGCCATTGGATATAAAAACATCTCTCCTGCTGTATTCCCAAAATAAACTGCGCTATAATTTTCTTTACTTGCCAAATTTTCAAAAGTCTTTTCTATTAGAGAAATATTGTTATCAAAATTTTCCTGTACAACAGATACCATTTCAATGTCATTTTGCGCTTCATCTAATAAAGTATTCAACATTTCCTTGGCACGAGTTATATTTACTTTTGCCACTTCTGTTTCAGCTTCAACTAAAGTTTGGGTTCCTCTCCAGATTGAAACACCACCTAAAATAATTATTGGTATAATGGATATTATCGCTGTATAAATTCTTAATTTTCCTTTAATTTTCATAATTATCATTCCTCCTTTAATTTGAATGCAAATCTCTTTATTAAATTCTTTTTGTATCTGTTATCATTATAAATATTTTCATTATAAATAAGTATAATATATTTTTTTATTGAAATCAATATAAATAATTTTTTATCTTGATTATTTTAATAATTTTAATTAATCAATAAAATTTCTCTGTACTTCTTTCACCTCTTTTGGATTACCATAATAATTAGTTCCAAATACTCCGATTAATATCAAAAATCCTCCTAATAGGTGATACCAAAAAAAAGGCTCTCCTCTCAAAAAAACTCCAGCTAAAACTGATACTATAGTTGTAAAATTTGTAAATACTGCTGATTTATAAGCTTCTACCTTAGATAACATATAATTTAATAACAAAAAAGCAATTATCGAGGAGAATAACCCTAAATAGAAAACTGAAAAAAATACTTCCTTTTTCATAATTGGATTTAAATATTCCAGTATCTCCCCTCTTATAATATGTTGAGTTATTCCAATTGTATTAAATGTAATTGCGCCTATCCACATCATAATATATGTGATTTCCATTGGTTTAAATTCCAAAGCAGATTCCCTTGATAAAACTGTATATATAGCTCCAGCCAAAACTGCTCCTAATAATAAAATTATTCCTAATATTTGTCCATTGAATTCTGATTGTTGTTTCATTATTATTATAAATATAACTCCAAAAACAGATAAAAATATATATACCGTCTGTTTAAGTGAAGGCTTTTCTCCTAGATAAATTGTAGCTAAAATTGTTACAGCAACTGGTATAAGCGCTAACATGATTCCCGCTTCTGATGAAGTTGCTATGTTTAGACCTAATGTTTCAAATATAAAATATATTACAGGTTGAAATAGAGATAATTTCAGAAGTTTTTTTACTCTTTTTCCTTTTAAATTTATTTTTATTACTTTTAAATTTTTTAAAACCAACATAAATAATGCCGCTAGAGCAAATCTAAACCCTAAAAGTTGAAATACATCTGTATAGCCTAAGGCTGTCTTCGTAAATAAAAATGAAAAACCAAAAATTGTATAACTCATTAATCCTGCTAAAACAGGCAATATTTTAATCTTATTAAACATTTTTTTCTCCTATCTAAAAATTTATTA
>JBNJFI010000039.1:0-18411 GCA_051746725.1 Fusobacteriota bacterium | reverse complement strand
GTATATGATACATATGCGCTATATGCAGCATGGGATGATGAGAATCTTTATCTAGGTTGGCAATTTGTAAATGTAGTTGATGTGACAGATCCAGCTCAAAATTATCCAATAAGTGATAATGGAAAGCCATGGAATGGAGATATACCTCAAATGTTAGCATTTGATATAGATCCTAATTTAAGCGGAACAGGAACTTTAGAAGACGGAGAAACAGGAGTTTGGTCTGCTACAGGAACTTTATTCAATACATTTGATAATGGAATGGATAAATTAGCAATGTTTTCAAGTAAACCTGGAGTAGGAGAACCAGCAATATTTAGTTTGACTCCAGAAGGTACATTTAGCTATGAAGCTGAATATGTTAGTAACTTTACAGACCATGGAGTGTCATTTAATTATGTGGATGGTTTAATGCCAAGTATAACAGAGATATATGGAGTAAATAAACCAGGAGCTTGGGCTGGATATTCACCTGATGATCTTTTGGTTGATAGTGAATTTTCAGAATTCATAGGTTTAGGGCATAGTACTTCTCAGGACACTTTTTATGAAATGAAAATACCGTTATCTACTTTAGGAATAACTCGAGATTATATAGAAACACAAGGGATAGGAGTTATGCATATATCAACTTTTGGACAAAGTGGAATAGCATCTCTACCTTATGATCCGACAGTATTTGATAATGTAACAGAAGAATATAGCGCTGATCCTTCAAGTTCAGCAGAAAAAGAAGATGTAGATGTATTTACAGCTCCAATGGCGAGAATAGGTGGATAATCACATATATTTAATAAAAAGGGAGGATATTATGTTTAAGAAGAAAACAATGTTATTTTTAACAGGACTATTATTAATATTAGTGGGATGTATAGGTGGAAATGAAACTGATACTGGGTATGGAGTGAAGTTAGAAAGAAATAATGGTAGTTTATCTGTGGTGTCAGATCAAAAAAGTTTAGCAACAGAGTTTAAAATTAATGCAAAAATAACTGAAGATCAAATAAAATCAAATAAAATATATATAATCAATACAGGAGAAGAAGAAACTATAATTACAGTTTTAGATTCAGAATTAGGAGAATCTCTTGTGGAAATTAATGGTGTAAAAGAAGGTGTAACTGCAAAAAAGGTTAAATCAGTTACTCAAGAAGACTTTGATAGTGAAATAAGTTCTTCAAATAAAGCAATAAAAAGAGCTACAAGCGATCCAAAATTATTAGGAGATTTTAATTCAGATAATATAGTAGATTTAACAGATTTATCTATGTTTGCAGATATCTATAATAAAGCATATGATGTATCGTATGATATATTTCCTGCAACTAAAGGAACAGGAGACTGGTTAGATATATATGCATATACAGAAGTAGATAGTGTAGTAGATATTTATGATTTTATAATATTTGGAAGAAACTTTAATAAACAAGCTCCACAACCAGATCCAGTATTGGAAAGTATCACAATAACAGGTCCAAGTGAAGTAGATGAAGGAAATACAATTACTTTAGTTGGAACTGCTAATTATAGTGATAATACTACAACGACGGCAGGAATATCTTGGATAAGTGATAATGAAAATGTAGCTACAGTAGTTAATGGAGAAGTAACAGGAGTAATGGATGGATCAGTTAATATAACTGCTTCAAAAGAAGGTATAACAAAAAATTATGCCATAACTGTAAATCCAGTAGTAACAGATGCAGACTTTACTTGGGATAATGCATTGATGTACTTTGTTATTCCAGATAGATTTTATAACGGAGATACTGCAAATGATAATTCATATGGTAGAAAAAATGATGGACTTCCTAGTGTAGGAACTTTTCATGGTGGAGATATAGCAGGACTTACACAAAAATTAGACTATTTGGATAATCTAGGAATTAACTCAATATGGATAACATCGCCTTATGAACAAATTCATGGGTATGTTAGTGGTGGAGATTCAGGGGATTTTCCACATTATGCATATCATGGATACTATCCTTTGGATTATACAATGATGGATAAAAACATGGGGACTGTTGAAGAATTTAGAACTTTTGTAAATGAAGCACATGAAAGAGGAATAAGAGTAGTTATGGATATTGTAATGAATCATGCAGGTTATAATACTTTAGTAGATGCAGCTGAATATGGATTTGGTGAAGTAAATATGGATCCAACAACAGCCAAAGATTTTGTTTTAGATGATGCAACAGATGGAACATTCTACGATTTCCATAGTGAATTTAGTTATTCAGGAGATTGGTCTGGTTGGTGGGGAGCTAACTGGGTTAGAGCAGGAAAAGATGATATATATCAAAATGCTTTGGGTAATCTAGGAACAGATACACAAGATGAGATAAATGGTAATTTAGCAAATTTACCTGATTTTAAAACAAATGAGCAAGGAAATGTTGGAATGGCTCCAATTTTATCAACTAAATGGGCAATGGAAGATTCAAGTTATGATGATTGGATAGTTCCAGCAGCTAAAAATTTAAGAAATGATATTGGTTTATCTCCAGCTGTATATATTGAAGAATGGCTAGCAGCTTGGGTAGAAGAATTTGGTATAGATGGATTTAGAGTAGATACAGCAAAACATGTTGAAATGCCTAGATGGGGAGAATTGAAAGGAAAAGCTCAGAGTGCTTTAGATACTTGGAGAGCAAATAATCCAACTGCTCCTGGTGCAGATTGGGATGAAGATTTCTGGATGACAGGAGAACACTATGACTGGACAATAAGTGGAGGAGATAAATCTTACTTTAATGATAATAATGGAGATGGAATACAAGATTTTGATTCCATGATAAACTTTGGATTCTCTCAAGATCCGTCACAATGGGGATCATATGCAAGTGATTTAAACAATTCAAATATTAATGCATTGCACTATATTTCTTCACATGATACACAATTAGGAGCAATTGGAAATAAAATATCAGCAGGAACAAGTTTAATATTAGCTCCAGGAGGATCACAAATTTTCTATGGAGATGAAACAGATAGACCTCTTGGACCAGCTGGTAGTGATCCAGACCAAGGAACTAGATCTTCTATGAATTGGGGAGAGAACCCAGAAGTATTATCTCATTGGCAAAAATTAGGTCAGTTTAGAAGAAATAATCCAGCTGTAGGAGCGGGGAGTCAAACTGATTTAGGAAATAATACATATGGAAGAGTATGGAATACAAATAAAGTAGTTATAAAAGTCGGATCAAATGGAAGTACATCTGTTAATGTATCAGGAATATTTGCAGATGGAACTAATGTAAGAAATGCTTACAATGGAGAAACAGGAACAGTTTCAAGTAGTTCAGTTACATTTACAGGAGAAAATGGAGTAATATTAATAGAGGAAGTTAAGTAGAGATTATTATAGCAGATGGGAATTTATCTCATCTGCTATAAAAGTTTGAAGTTTTGATTTAAAAGAATCTTAAATCATATGAAATTTTAAAAATAGGGGGTTATAATGAAAAAGTTCTTATTAGTATTAATATTAATTTTAAGCTTTACAGGGTGCTTTAAAAATGAAGAAGAACCTAAAGAAGTTATGGCAACAGGTAAAGTTGAAAATGGAAAATTTATAGTTAGAAGTAATGTAATTATGGATGGGGTGGAGTTAATAATTAACGGTGATATTAATTCTGATGAAATAGCAGAGGGAAATGAAATTATTAAGATGATAAATAAAAATGAGACTGAAACAAATATTTACCTAGCAAAAAATGATTCTAAAATAATTAAGGGAGATGAACTCTTTAGTATAGATGTAGATTCTGAAATTGATTTTAAAGTTGAAAATATAGTTAATTTAGAATCTAGTCAAAATATACAGAAAAGAGCTTCTACAGATATTTTACTAGGTGATTTCAATAATGATAATACAGTTGATTTATTAGATTTAAATACATTTGCTAATAATTTTGATACCATAGATACCGATAGTGATTATAATATAATATACGACATAGCTCCAGCAGAAAAAGGGATTGATTTTTGGGGTGATATTTATTCAAAAGTATCTCCTGATGGAAAAGTGGATCTATTAGATTTTGTTATTTTTGCAAGAAATTTTGGTAAGAGTACTCCAGGAATATTTGATTTAGAAGATATTAATATATTATATAACGGTGGAAATTTACCTTCTTCAATAGAAATAGGAGAAAGCATTGACCTAGAAGCCCAAGGTATTTTAACTGATGGATCTACAGAAAATATTGATGCAAACTGGTCTGTAAATGATTCAACAGTTGCTACTATAGATAACAGCGGTTTATTAACAGGAGTTTCTGCAGGTATTGTAAATATAACAGCTGAGGTAGATGGAATTAGTAAAGTTATAAATATGAATGTAGTTGAGGGATTTACAGATGGAATTAAAGTTCATGCAAAATATTCTCATATTTGGGCATGGCAAGGGGAAACTAATTTATTTGATGCATGGCCAGGAGAAGAAATGACTTCTGAAGGAACAGAATGGTATACTTATACACTTTCTGGAATAAATACAGTTGGTATAATATTTAGTGATAATGGTGGATCTAAAACAGGGGAATTAATTTTAGAAGGAGCTGGAGAATATTGGTATGATGGAACTTGGCATACTTCTGATCCAGATATAGATACAGAAGCCCCAGTGGCTTCATTAGATCCAAATCCAGGAAAACAAGACGGAAATATATTATTATATGAAACTAGTATTTTAGAAACGAAAATGATAATAGAAGATAATCAAGATTCAAATCCAATGGCATATTATACAACAGATGGAAGCACACCAACCACTGGAAGTGCTGCATATTCAACGGGAGAGATAATTACAATTAATGAAGATGTTACTTTAAAAATATTAACACTAGATAATGAAAATAATCAAGATATAATTACATATCAAATAAAATTAAATGAAGACGTAACAGGACCTGTTATTTCTTCAACTCCAGAGCCAATGAGATATGAAGTAGCTCAAGATGTAAATTTATTTGTAACAGATAATAAAGATAGTTCTCCTGAGGTATATTATACAGTAGATGGAACAGAACCTTTACCTGAAACTGGATATTTATATAATGGAGAAACAATAACAATTAGTGAGAATACTAAAATAAATGTATTAGCTATAGATAATTCAGGAAATGAAACTCAATCAGAATTCAGATATTATATTGGAGAGGCTCCAGAAAGAACAGATTTCCGAGAGGAAACAATATATTTTTTAATGACTACAAGATTTTATAATGGAGACCCAAATAATGATGTGTATTGTTGGGCTGATGAACAGGCAGGTAATGTAGAAAATAATGATCCTGCTTGGCGAGGAGATTTTAAAGGTTTAGCAGATAAATTAGATTATATAAAAGCTTTAGGTTTTAGTGCTATTTGGATAACTCCAGTTGTAAAAAATGCAAGTGGATATGATTATCATGGTTATCATGCAGTAGATTTTACAGAAGTAGATCCTAGATATGAATCAACAGGCTTTAGTTATCAAGATCTCATTGATGCAGTTCATGCTAGAGATATGAAGATAATTCAAGATGTTGTTTTTAATCATACAAGTAATTTTGGTGAGGAAAACTTATATCCTCTTTTTGAAAAAGACAGTAATGGTGATTATATCTCATTAGATTCTCCAGATGGAATGATAGCTAATGATATCTTGGAGGCCTCAGCGATCGCAACCCAACAGGACAGTTATGGAAACTTACTTCCTGATCAACAGTATCCTGCTAGAATTAGCGCTATGAAGGAAGATGATATGGATACTGAAGAGATATATCACCATGAAAAATCACTACAATGGGAAGGATACAGTGTTCAAACTGGTCAAATCGCAGGAGATTGTGTAGATCTTAATACAGAAAATCCTGATGTTACACAATATTTAAGAGATGCTTATAATCAATATATAGATATGGGAGTTGATGGATTTAGAATAGATACTGTAAAACATATATCTAGATTAACTTTCAATGAAGAGTTTATTCCTCAATTTAGAGAAAGAGGTGGAGAAAACTTCTTTATGTTTGGAGAGGTAGCTGCAAGATATAGAGATGTATGGAATAGTGGAATACCAGCTATATCAGTTCCTTTTTATACATGGAAAGAATCTCAAACTTACCCATGGGGAGATAAAGTAACAAATAAATCTTCTGTGGAACAACATTGGGCGGATAATTCAAGTGTTGATAATGAACCTACAAGTGATAATCACTATTTAAATGGAAATGAATATCATACTCCAGATTGGTCTATGAGATCAGGAATGGATCAAATCGATTTTCCAATGCATTGGTCATTTAGAACAGCAGGAGAAGCATTTAATACTGCTGTAGGAGGAGATCAATATTATAGTGATGCTACATTTAATGTAACTTATGTAGATTCTCATGATTATGCACCTGATCAAGCACCAGAAGGTCAAAGATTTTCGGAGCCTCAAGATGTTTGGGCAGAAAACTTATCTTTAATGTTTACTTTTAGAGGGATACCGACACTATATTATGGAAGTGAAATAGAATTTAAAAAGGGAGCAACAATTGATAAAGGTCCAAACATAACATTAGAAGAATCTGGAAGAGCTTATTTTGGAGATCATATGGAAGGTTCAGTTGATGTTAGTGACTTTGGAAAATATTCTAATGCTTCTGGAGAGATGGCAAATACATTATCTCATCCTTTGGCTCAACATATTAGAAAATTAAATATTATAAGAAGAGCTATACCTGCTCTTCAAAAAGGACAATATTCTGTGTCTGATATATCAGGAGGACTTTCTTATAAGAGAAGATATACAGATGAACAAACAGACAGTTTTGCCTTGGTAACTGTTTCAGGAGGGGCAACATTTAATAATATACCAAATGGAACTTATGTAGATGCAGTTACAGGTGATGAAATTTCAGTAACTGGTGGATCTGCAACAATTGATTTATCTGGAAAAGGTAATTTAAGAGTATATGTATTAAATACTTCTAAAACTCCTGCTCCAGGAAAACTAATAGAAACAGGTTTATATCTTAAATAATATAAAAAGGCTGCCTTCGGGTGGCCTTTTTTGCTATATTTTGATTATTATTCTAAATAAAAAAGGAAACACACTTGACAATATCCTTATATTATGATATCATAATATAAACTTATTTAGGAGGAGTAAAAGAAATGGATAGAAAAGATTTAAGGAAAATTTTATTACAAACAAAATCACATCAGGAGTGGAGCTGGGCTATTATAGTTGGTTTTTTCAGTCTAGGGATAATAAATTATTGGTTTGGACTCATAGGATTAGCTTGTATATCACTACCATTAATACATGCATTAAAAGGAAAAGGAAGGATACATTGTTCACATTATTGTCCTAGAGGGTCTTTTTTTGGAAAATTTTTGAGTAAATTATCATTAAATAATGCTTTACCAAACTTTATGAGAACAAAAAGATTTAAACATATATTACTAGGAGTCATGGTGGTAATGTTTAGTTTTTCCATGTATCATACAGGAGGTAATCCATATAAAATTGGATTTGCTTTATTTAGATTTTTATTAATATCTTCTATACTTGGAGTGGTGTTGGGAATATTTTTTAAACCTAGAAGCTGGTGTCAAGTTTGTCCAATGGGTCATGCTAGTTATGTTGTTGGGAAGGCTAGACAAAAGGTTAAAGCAAAAAAGGATAAGAAAATATCATAAGTTTTAAAACAAGTAAAAGAGTATAAAAAGTATAAACAAAAAAGACAGCCATATGGCTGTCTTTTTTAGTCTCTTCTAAAGTAATAATCTACCCTTTTTTGCTTTCTCTTTACAATTGCTTCTATTTTTTTAATAAATAAGTCTTTTAACATTTTGATTCCCCCTTGTTTTTTATGTACTTTAATAATACCACGAAACTAAACATATTTCAAATAGATACTTTATATATTTGTTATATATATTATATATGGCAATTCAAATTATATTGATACGTGTTTCACTATAATAATATATTTAGAGTAAAATGTCAAGGGGTATGTGAAAAAATATATTTTGAGTTTAAAAATATTTATAATTAATTACAAAACTTTTTTTTTGCTGATTTCTGTGAGATCCACTTTGTAGAGGTTACTTCAAAATAAAAGAGGCATAAGTTGAGTTATATAATAAAATAACTTGGTAAATTTTCAAAAAAGTGATATAATATTGACAAATAAAAGGAGGGGTTAAAATGTTATTATCAAATGTTGAAACTATACCAGGAAAAGAAATAACAGAGTATTACGGTATAGTATCGGGAAGTACTGTAAGAGCTAAGAACTTTGGAAGAGATTTCATGGCTAGTCTAAAAAATTTAGTTGGGGGAGAGTTAAAAGGATATAGTCAGTTATTAGAAGAAGCGAGAGAGGAAGCAACAGATAGGATGATAAAACAGGCTAATAAAATGGGAGCTAATGCAATAGTTAATGTAAGGTTTGCTACTTCATCAATTGCTCAAGGGGCGTCGGAAATATATGTGTATGGAACAGCTGTAACCGTAGATTAGGAGGGGATACAATGGAGTTCTGGATATTTATTGCTCTTATGGCAGTTGGATATTCCATAGGAACGATAACGGAAAAAAGACATTATAAAGATATAGCAAAACGAGAAAGAATTTTTTTAAATATTCCAGCAGTTACAATGAAGAATATTATTGATGAAGATGATGATATTCAAGAGGTAAAATTTGTAAAGGGAAGTGTTGTAATATCTTTGGATTATTTCAAAAAATTTATAGCTATGCTTAAGAATATAGTAGGAGGAAGAGTAATTACTTATGAATCACTTTTAGATAGAGCTAGAAGAGAGGCTATTCTTAGAATGAAAGAAGAAGCTGGAGATGTTGATATGATATTAAACGTACGACTTGAAACTACTAATATATCTAAAACAAAAAGAAAAAAGAGTATGGGAAGTGTCGAAGCAATAGCTTACGGAACAGCAATAAAGGTGGTAAAGAATGAAGTTTAAACCTAAAGATATAGAAGATGGAGAAAATATTAATGTGTCTGAAAAATCTCCTATTTTAGATATGTTTATAATGTTATTTGGAATAATAGGATCTTTAATTATGGCATATATTATTTTAGGAATTTTTGTAGATATTGTTGTCCCTAAAATATCTTGGGAGCGAGAAAAGGTCTTAGGAAAATATATGCTAAAGACAGTAGAGAAAAGCTTTATAGATGAAAGAGATTTAAAATTAGATGTAAATAAAGCATTTAATACAGTTTTAGAAGAAGTTGAAGATAAAAGAGGTTATGACATATATATTTCAAAGGAAAATATAATAAATGCTGTTGCCTTTCCAGGAAGAAAGATTGTCATATATAAAGGGCTTTTGGATAGATTAGAAAGTCAAGAAGCATTGACATTTGTAATAGCACATGAATTTGGTCATTTTAATAATCGTGACCATTTAAAAGGATTGGGAAGACAACTTGTATTTTATTTTTTATCTTCGATGATTTTTGGACCAAAGAGTGATGTGACAGAGTATATAGGGACGGTGACTAAAAAGGTAGAGATGAAATTCTCTCAAAATCAAGAACTAAATGCAGATAAATATGGAATAATGATATTAAATAAAATATATGGAAAAGTGGATGGAGCAATTGATTTTTTTGAAGTTATAGAGGAGGAAGAAAACAAAAGCAAATTGAGTTATTACTTTAAATCACATCCTCATCCAACTATTCGAAAAGATAATATAATAAAATATTCAAAGCAACCCTAATTTAGGGTTGCTTTTTAAGTCATAAAGGACAAATCTAGACAATAAAAAGCAAAAAAAACTTGATTATTAATGAATAATAAGGTATTATATAGATAAGAAACCGGTTTCTTAAAACGGTAAAATAATAAATCCAAGGAGGAAAAATATGAAAAATTTTAATTTTTATAATCCAACTCGAATAGTTTTTGGTAAAGGCCAAGAAAATAATGTAGGAGAATTAGTAAATGAATATGGAAAAAAAGTTTTATTCCATTATGGTGGAGGTAGTATAAAAAAAACAGGACTTTATGATAAAGTAATTAAGTCCTTAGAAGATTCAGATATAGAGATTTTTGAATTAGGAGGGGTTCAACCTAATCCTCGTCTTAAATTAGTAAAAGAGGGAGAAAAGATCTGTAGAGAAAATGACATAGACTTTATCTTAGCAGTAGGTGGAGGAAGTGTAATTGATTCGGCCAAGGCAATATCTGTAGGTGTAAAATATGACGGAGATGTATGGGATTTTTATACAGGAAAGGCTCAACCTAAAGAAGCTCTTCCCATTGGAACAGTACTTACAATTCCTGCTGCAGGGAGTGAATCTAGTGCCGGATCAGTAATAACAAAAGAGGAAGGAAATTTAAAAAGACCACTTGGATCTGAACTTTTATATCCTAAATTTTCAATATTAAATCCTGAATTAGCATATACAGTACCTAAATTTCATGTGGCGTGTGGAGTTACCGATATTTTAGCACATCTTATGGAGAGATATTTTACAAATGTAGATAATGTAGAACTTACAGATAGATTAATAGAATCTACAATGAGAACAGTTATTAATAATGTTCATGCGGTTTTAGAGGATCCAGAAAATTATGATGCTTGGGCTGAGATTATGTGGTCAGGAACTGTTGCACATAATGGTTTATTAGACACAGGTAGAATTGGAGACTGGGGATCACATGATATCGAGCATGAATTAAGTGGGATATATGATATTGCCCATGGAGAAGGACTTGGAATAGTATTTCCAGCATGGATGAAATATGTATATAAAAATGATATATCTAGATTTGCACAGTTTGCAACTAGAGTATGGAATATAGACAACAACTTTTTTGACCAGGAAGCTACAGCTCTAAAGGGGATCGAGGCATATGAAAACTTTATAAAATCTATTGGATTAGATATAAGATTAAGTGACATAGATATTGGAGAAGAAAATTTTGAAAATATGGCCAAAAAAGCAACTAATGGAGACCAAAGAACTTTAGGAAACTTTGTAAAACTTAGCAAAAAAGATATAGTGGAAATATACAAATTGGCAAAATAAAGTTATAAAAAATATAATAATATTTATCGCACAAAACCTCTCTTTTACAGACTGTGTTACAATAGGAGATTGACATTAATGTGTAGGGGATGCCCCTTGTGATTGCTCAATAAAACCGGGCAAGCACAAGGCATTGCCCTACAAAAATATAATTATGTCAATTTTCTGTATTACGACACAGTCTGTTACTGGGGAGTTTTTTATTTAAAATTTAGCAGATAAAACTTGATTTTAATAGAATTAAAAGTTATTATATAGTATATGCAAAAAAGGGAGGAAGACAATGAAGACAATAGATTTAACATATGAAATTTATCCAGATATGCCTATTCATCCAGTTATGGAACAGCCAGTATTTAAAAAGATGAATACAATAGATAAGGATGGATTTCGAGAATCAAAGTTACAGATGTATTCACATACTGGAACCCATATGGATGCACCTGCCCATATGATAGATAAAGGGAAATATCTAGAGGAATTTACTGTAGGTCACTTTATGGGAAAAGCATTTATGGTGGATTTTTGCGATAGAAATCAACAACATATAGAAATATCTTTTTTGAAAAAGTATAAAGAGAAAATTAAAAATGCTGAATTTTTAATAATAAATACAGGTTGGAGTGAGTATTGGGGAAACCCTAGATATTATGAAGGATTTCCATATTTAACAGATGAAGCAGCTAAATGGTTAACAAAATTTGATCTAAAAGGGGTGGGGATAGATACAATATCAATAGATGGTATAAAATCCACTAGATTTAATGTTCATAAAATACTTCTGAAAGAAAATATAGTAATAGTTGAAAATCTTGAAAATTTAGAATTGATAGATTCTCACGAATTTATTTTTAGTGCAATGCCTTTAAAAATCAAAAAAGCAGACGGAGCACCGGTTAGAGCGATAGCGATAAAGAATTAATATATAAATTAAAAAGGAATGGGAGTAACAGTAATGCTGTTTCTCCAGGGACTTCTTAGAATAAAAATAGGAGATGAAAATGAAGAGAATATATTTTCGTTTTTTTGGAAACCTAAATTATTTTTTTAAAAATAATGAAAAAGTTAGAGAGCATAAGTTTAAAGGAAAACAATCTGTTAAAGATAGAATAGAGACAGTTGGAGTTCCACATACAGAAGTGGAACATGTCATAAAAAATGGTAAGTCTTTGGATTTTTCATATATTGTTCAAGACCGAGATATGTTAGATATTTATCCTAAATCTTATTTATTGAATAAAACAGAAATTACACCGGTTAGAAAAATATATAAAGGAGAACCTAAATTTATATTAGATGTTCATTTAGGAAAATTGGCCAACTATCTTAGGATGATTGGAATAGATACTCAATATAGAAATGATTTAGAGGATGAAGAACTTGCTAATATTTCAGTAGACGAAGGAAGAATTTTACTTACAAGGGATACTGAATTATTAAAAAGAAGTGAGGTAGTTTATGGTTATTATCCTAGATCCACTGATCCAAAACTTCAAGCTCAAGAGATAATTAAAAGGTATAAGTTGAGTGATTGGACAGATCTTTGGAGTAGATGTATATCTTGTAATGGTAAAATGAGATCTGTTACAAAAGAAGAGATAATAGAAAAGTTAGAACCAAAGACAAAAAAATATTATTCTGATTTTCATCAATGTGTGGATTGCAAAAAAGTTTATTGGAAAGGATCACACTTTAAAAAGATGGAAAAATTAGTGGATAATATACTAGATTTTTAACAATTGTGGAAAAAGCACTTAAAAAATTAAAAATCATGTGCAAAAGACGGTTAACAAGTGTAAAACCCAGTGTAAAACTCGCTAAACAAACTAAAATTGTGGAAAACTAAGAAGGGTTATAAAAAGAGTAGGCTAAATAAACCGGAGGAGACTTATTGATTGAGTCTTCTCTTATTTTGTTATTTCAGTCTTTACATAGGAAAGTACACTGGTCTAGAATATTAATTATATAAATGAAATTTCCTAAATCGGAAAAGTTATTATTAAAATATAAGATTTTGTCACATAGATGACACATTATTAATATATAATAAAAGAAAAATATGAGGAGGAAAAAAATGAAAAGACTTATTGGAAGAATTATTAAAAGAATCACTTTATTTCTAATGGTAGTTAGTTTAGCATTTTCCTATGACTTGGATTTAAATAAAGCTTTGGAAATAGGAGAAAAAAATAATTATAGTATTTTAAAGAGTAACTTAGAGCTAGAAAACAGTGAGCTTGATGTCAAAAAAGCAAAGGGTGATAGATTACCAGGAATAAGTGGTTCCACCGGGATCAATAAAGATGGAAAAGATACAGCTAGGACAAGTTATAGTAATAGCATTTCTATTAGACAGCCTATTTATACATGGGGTAAGGAAACTTTGGAATATGAAAGTACTAAATTAAGAGATGATATTAGTCAAAAAAGGCATGAAGAACTGTTATATAATATCAGACATCAGATAAAACTAAAATATATAAATACATTAAAAGGAAAATTTGAAAAAGATGCTTATAAAAAATCTTATGAAGAGTTATTAAAACAATATGAAAATGGAAAGATATTATATGAAAAACAATCGATATCTAGAAGTGAAATCTTAAAATTAGAAAGTTCTTTAATGAAATCTAAAGCAAACTTAATAAAATCTAAACAGGAATATGAGATTGCATTGGAGAAATTAAAAAATTTAATTGGATTAGAAAGTGATGAAGAAATTAATATAATAACTCCTGAAATATCAATTAAAAAAGCTAATTCAGACCAAAGAGATAGGATCTTAGATGAAAATATTGAAATACAAATTTTAAAATTAAATCAAGAACTAAATTATATGACTAAAGATATATCTAAAGCAAATTTATATCCAGATATAAGTTTTAGTTTTTCATATAGTGCTTCCGATGAAAATTTAGTAGACTCATTTAAAGATTGGAATTGGAGAGCAGGTATATCTATTAGTTATGATATCTATGATTGGGGATCCAAAAAAGCTAGTTATGAAAAGAATCAAAACGATATAAAAATCTCTGAATTAGATGAAAAAGAAAAAGAAAGAGAGATTACTTTAGAAATAAAAGAAAAGGAAAAAGAACTAGAGGGATATGATCTACTGATAGATTCCCAGAAGAAAAGTGTTGAAAGTTTAGAGGAATCCTATAAAATAGATAAGATAAAATATGAAAATAGATATATAAGTACTTTAGATTTTTTAAAAAATGAAAATGAATTAACTTCAAGTAGAATAGAATTAATAAATTTGGAGATGGATTATTATATTACTTATTATGAATATCAAAATTTGATTAGATAACTTAGAGGAGGAAAAAGATGAAAAAAATAATAACAGGGATTATTTTAGCCATAATAATATTTGGAGTAGGTGGGTTTTATTATTATCGATATAAAAATAGTGATGAGAATAAGATATCAGAGGTAATAGTTAAAACTCCACAAAAAGGAGAAATTGCATCTTCTGTAAAAACAGAAGGAACAATTGAGATTAAAAATGAAGAGGTTATATTTTTGAGTAAAGCTCAAAGAGTTGAAAAGGTATATGTAGATGAAGGAGATGAGGTCAAAAAAGGAGATCTTTTAATTTCTTTTGATCCAGAAGAAAAAGAGGAGATAAGACAAAATATTTCAAAAAAGAAAATAGAAATAGAAAATAATAAAATGAATTTAGAGGAAAATCAATTCGAAGTTAGCAATATGAATATATTGACTAAAGAAAGAGAGTTGGATAAATTAGAAACAGACAGAAAAAAAATATTAGAAAATATTAGAATAGCTAAAATAGAATTAGAAAATACCAAGGTTGAATACGAAAATGCAAAAAAGGATTTAGAAATAAAAAAGCAACTTTTTGAAGTTGAAGGCATATCAATTGATGAATATAATGGAGCTATGCAGAAAAAATTGAATTTAGAAAGCTCTGTGGAATCTAAGGAGAGTCAGATAAGAAGTTTAAAAATAGAATTAGAGGAGTTATCGAAAAATAAAGAACTATTAGAAAAAGAATATCAAGAAGCCAAAAGGAATTATAAAGAGAACCTTTTAAAACAAGAAAATAATATTCAGAAAATAAAAAACACAATAAAGGTATTAGATTTAGAGATTAGATCTTTAGAAAAAGACTTAGCAGATACCTATGAGGAGATAAAAAGTCCTGTTGATGGAACAATAATAAATGTAAATGCTGAAGATAACTTTAGAGTTAATATGGAAAATAGTTTAATGACAATTGCAGATATTAATTCTCAATATATAAATGCAGATATTACTTCATATGATATTAAGAATTTAAAATTAGGTCAAAAAGTGAAAATAACTTCTGATTCTTTAGATAAAAATGAATATTATACAGGAAATATTACAAAAATAGATAGTATAGCTAGAAAAGAAAGTGGAAGTGGATATACAGATACAGTAATTGGCATTGAAATAGATTTTAATAGCGAAAAAAGCAAATTAAAACCTGGATATGATGTTGA
Organism: Fusobacteriota bacterium; assembly: GCA_051746725.1. Classification (GTDB taxonomy): domain Bacteria; phylum Fusobacteriota; class Fusobacteriia; order Fusobacteriales; family JBNJFI01; genus JBNJFI01. The sequence goes on along the minus strand of JBNJFI010000039.1, from coordinate 2,855 downwards.
TTTAGAGATAATTGTGGACAAAAAAGAAGACATTATGATAATTCCTAGTTTTGCAGTAATATCAGAAGCTAGAAAAAAATATGTAATGGTTCTTGAATCTGGAAATATTGTGGGCAAAAAAGAGGTAGAAACTGGAATATCCAATGACACTCAAGTAGAAGTTTTAAATTTAGACGAGAGTATAAAAATTATAATTAATGGTTCTAATGTTAAAGAAGGACAAATAGTAAAACCTGTTGATCGAATGACCAGCGATGTACCTAATTCAGAAGGTTCTGGTGGATTCGGAGGCGGTGGCGGAGGAGGTCGAAGATGATAAAATTAAAAAACATCAAAAAAGTTTATAAAAATGGGAAAATAAAAGTTGAAGCTTTAAAGGATATTAATCTTCATATATCAAAAGGAGATTTTGTAGCTATTATTGGTAAAAGTGGAAGTGGAAAATCGACAATGATGAATATTTTAGGGTGTTTGGATAAATCCACAAAGGGGCAATACTTTTTAGATGAAATAGATGTATCACATATGGATGAATCTGAATTAGCTACAGTTAGAAATAAATTAATAGGATTTGTATTTCAATCATTTAATCTTTTACCAAAATTTAGTGCACTAGAAAATGTTGAATTGCCAATGATCTATTCTGGTGTACATGCTAAAAATCGGCACGAAAAAGCAACTTGGGCCTTGGAAAAAGTTGGATTAGGTGATAGAGCTGATCATAGACCAAATGAACTAAGCGGTGGTCAGAAACAAAGAGTGGCAATAGCACGTGCATTGGTAAATGATCCTAAATTAATACTTGCAGATGAACCCACAGGAAATCTAGATAGTAAATCCGAACAAGAAATTATCGATATTTTTAAAAAATTAAATGAGGACGGAACTACCGTGGTAATGGTTACCCATGAAGAATCGATTGCTGAAAATTCTAAAAGAATTGTTGAATTTAAAGATGGAAATATAATTTCAGATACTACAAATTTTTGAGAGAGGAGGAAATATGAAATTTTGGGAAATAATAAAACTGGCATTTAAAAGTCTAGGTAGTAATAAAGTAAGATCTATATTGACAATGCTGGGAATAATAATAGGAATCTCCTCTGTCATAATTATATCAACAGTTGGAAAAGGGAGCCAACAATCTATAACAGGGGATTTAGTGGCCTTATCAGATAAAACTATAACTATTTCAGTAGAATCGGAAGAAGATTTAAGCCAAAGAGATTATATAAATTATGAGGATATTGAAAATATCGAGGAGATTAAAAATATTACTGGAATAACTCCTAGTATGAGAACAATTGTAAGACTTAAAACATTGAACTCGGATAGACCTAGATATAGTAGAATGTCTGCTACTGGAATAGAATTTGAAAATCTAGAAGGTGCTAAAATGTTATACGGAAGACAAATAACTACTGAAGAGTTGGCAAAAGCTTCTCGAGTAATATTAATAGATGATATCTACGCTATGCGAAGATTTGAAAGAATAGATGTAGCAGGAGAAACTCTAGAAGTTGAATCTAGACGTGGTGGAAGTCAAGAATTTATGATTATAGGTGTGTATGAAAACCCGATGAAATCACTTATGGGATCATTTGGAAATGAAGTGTATTTACCATATATTCCATATACAACATTTCAGAAATATTATGAAGATAGTGAGATAATATCCAGCTTAAAGGTATCTGTTACAGATATAAATGTAAAAGAAAAAGTTACAGGAGAGATAATTAAATATTTGGAAAATGCTCATAAAAAAAGAGGAATATATGAACCAGGGGCAGACTTTTCTCCTGCTAGTTCTTTTAATGATATCTTAAGAACTTTATCCTTACTTTTAACTGCTGTGGGTGGAATATCGCTTTTAGTAGGTGGGATAGGAGTAATGAATATAATGCTTGTAAGTGTTACAGAAAGAATACGTGAAATAGGAATCAGGAAAGCTTTGGGGGCTCAAAAAAGTGATATAATGTATCAATTTATTGTTGAAGCAATAACTCTTACATTATTAGGAGGAATAATAGGATTGCTTTTAGGTATGTTTATAAGTGAAATAATAGGTATGTTTATTGGAATAAAGCCAATACTAGATTATAAAATGATTGCAATATCTTTGTTGGTTTCTGGTGGTATTGGGATATTATTTGGGACTTATCCAGCCAAAAAAGCGTCTGAATTAAATCCTATTGATGCCTTGAGACATGAATAATTTTATTTAAATTTTACTGGAAGAAAGCTTTAAGAACATATTTAATGCCATGGGGAGCTTTTGAAAGGAAAAAAGCTATAAAACAGAGAGTCTTTAAAAGGGCTTTCTGTTTTTTATTTTCTAAAAAATATAACTAATTATACTTTTTATCAAGAATAAATATATTTTGAAATATATTTGAAAACTAAAAAAATATATAGTATGATTATAGTAAGATTGCTTAAAAATCAAGAAGAAGAAGGAGATATTAATGGATTAGAATTTTACAATTACTTATAATAAAATAATAGGAAGTTGCAAAACTAAAAAGATAAGAGATCAAGTTTTCCACAGATTTATTAATAGAATTAGTTTTGGGTGATGCGGGCGAAGGCCCTTCGCCCTTACGGTCAGGTTACGTAGGTATAAGGATATAAGTTTTTCTGTAAGGGCAAATGGCGTTTGCCCGGGTGTGAGCAGTATATAAAAATGGAGGGAAGCTGTAATTATTAGGTCTAATAAATCAAATAAAATCAGTAGATTAAAATTTTGCAACTAGCTAATAATAAAATAATACATGGAGGAGATAATGAATAAAAGTGAGTTCCAAGAATTTTTATATAAACAGATACCAATTACAAAAAAGATGGGGATTACCATC
>JBNJFI010000038.1:0-18564 GCA_051746725.1 Fusobacteriota bacterium | reverse complement strand
ATAATTTAAATAAAATGGAGGTAGGAAAATGAAAAAAGTATTAGTTCTAAGTTTAATGGTGGTTTTAATGTTAAATGTTTTTGGAAAGGAAAAATTAACAGTATATACCTATGATAGTTTTGGTTGGGTAGAAGATAAGATGATTTCTAAATTTGAAGAAGAAAATGATTGCGAGGTTAAAGTTGTAAAATTTGGAAATACTGGAAAAATTTTGGCGAGATTAAATCTTGAGAAAAATAGAAGTAGAGGAGATGTCGTGATAGGTTTTACTCCTACTTTAGCAGCAAAGGCAAAAAGTAAAGATTTATTAGAAAAAGTAGATTCAGATATTTATGATAAGATAGATTCGAAAGAAATAATATTCGATAAAGATGGATATGTTGTACCTTATGATTATGGAGGGTTGGCAATTATATATAACCCAGAAAATTTAGAAAATAAGCCTGAAAGTTTCAAAGATATAACTAATTTAAAAAACAAATTGATAATTCAAGATCCAAGAACTTCAACAACTGGACAGGATTTTTTACTATGGACAATTGCAATATATGGTGATAACTGGCAAGAATTTTGGGAAAATTTAAAACCAGCTATTTTAACAGTAACACCTGGCTGGAGTGAATCTTTTTCAAAATTTGAAGTAGGAGAAGCTCCTATGATGGTAAGTTATGCAACAGATGGAGCTTATTCATATCATAATTATGAAAGTACAAAATATAAGGCTTTAATACCAGATGAAGGTGGATATATCCAGAGAGAAGGAGTCGGAATTGTAAAAGGAACCGAAAACTCAAAATTGGCAAATACTTTTATTAAGTTTATGCTAAGTGATGACTTCCAGGGAGAAATACCTTTAAATCAATGGATGTTTCCTGTTCAAAATATAAAAATGCCAAAAGCATTTGATTATGCTGTTACTCCAGAAAAAATAGTGGAATTAGATCCAAAAAAGGTTGAAGATAATTTAGATAAATGGTTAAATAAATGGGAAGAAATAATGACTAATAATAAATAAAAGGAGAAAATATGATTTCAAAAAAGGGGAAAGGAAGTATCTTAATAAATATAATTTATTCTATGATATGGATTATCCCTTTTTTGATTTTCTTCAGAGATTTTATGGAAATATCTAGTTTAAAAGAGATATTTGAGACAAAGACTTTGAGAATATTAAAAAACACCATGATACAATCTTTTTTGTCTACACTTTTTGCTTTTTTGATATCTTTAATCCCTGCTTATTATGTATCTAAACATAAAAACTTTATCTCTAGGTGGATTGAAAGCTCAGTATTTATACCGTTTTTCTTTCCCCCAATTTCAGCAATTGTAGCCTTTTCCATAATATATTCAATTCCTGTAATAAAAAAATTAGAAATCAATTATAGTTTAACAGCTATAATAATTGCACATGTATTTTATAATTCTCCAATTTTTGTAAAATATATTGGAGAAGCTTTGAGAAAAGTTCCAAAGACTCTAATAGAACAATCCAAAATAGATGGATTATCTAAGTTTAAATTATTTTTTAAAATAGAGTTACCAATAATATTACCCTCGGTTTTTAGAGGCTTTTTCTTGGTTTTTACATATTGTTTTACAAGTTTTGCAATAGTTTTATCTCTAGGAAATATAAAATATTCTACTTTTGAAGTATCAATAGTTCAAAATCTTGTAACTTCTCTTAATTTTTCCAAAGCATTGGGATATGCAGTAATACAATTTTCACTTTTAGCAGTTGTAAATTTAATAATTTCTAATTTAGAAGAATATAAATTAGAGGAAAATTTTATAAAAGAAAAAAAACGGCATTTATTTATATCTTCATTTTCAGTGTTTTATTTGGTATTTGAATTTTTGATTTTAGGAATAGGTTTAATCTTTTCTGTATATAATTTTTATTTAGGTAAATTTAATTTTAAAGGAATAACAAAAATCTTTTCAAAAGAATTTAATAAGAGTTTTCCTGTAATTGAATCAATTTTTAATTCAATTTTTATTTCAGGAATTGTTTCTTTATTAAGCGTAATTTTCGTATATTTATTACTAAAATATAAAACGAAATTTTCAAACTTTATAATTTTATCAACAATTGGAATTTCCTCGGCATTTTTAGGAATGGTTTTATTATATTTAAATATTATGTATTATATACCTTATCCAGTATTAATTGGACTTGGATACCTCTTGATTACGATTCCAATAGGATATTCTTTTATGTATCAACATATAAGAGGGTTTGATTATTTTCTAATAGAAGCAGGAAAGATAGATGGAGCTAGAAATTTTCAAATATTTAGATTTATAGAATTTCCCATATTAAAGCCAATATTTATAAGTACTTTTTTGCAAATATTTGCGATTGTCTACGGGGAGTTTACAATTGCTTATACAATGCAGATGCAGGAGTATTTTCCCATTGCCAGTGTTGTAAATTATTCAATGGCTTCTAGAAGACTTCTTCAAGAAAGTTCGACATTTAGTGCGATTAACATATTAATAATTTTTAGTCTGTTTTTATTTTCTAAAAAAATAAGACATAATAATAAAAAAAACAAAAAAGGAGAGATAATATGAATTTAGAAATTGGAATGACAAATGAAATGGAAAAAATTGTGACTAGAGATGAATTAGCAGATAGAATTGGCTCTGGAGGTTTAAAAGTATACTCAACTCCTTCGATGATAGCTTTTATCGAAAAAACTTGTGAAAGATGTCTTAATACTAAATTAGAAGATGGAGATACATCAGTTGGAATAAAAGTCGATATCAGGCATTTAAAAGCTACTTTAGAAGGAGCGAAAGTCAGATCAAAGTGTATTATCAAAAAAGTAGATGGTAATAAAGTCTTTTTTGAAGTAGAAGTCTATGATGAAAATGAAAAAATAGGAGATGGAGAGCACATTAGATACATCGTTAATGCTGATAAATTTATGGCAAATATATCTTAGGTTTTATAAGGAGGTCTTATGTATTGCGATTTACATGTACACACCAAATATACAGAAAATAAGGGGATAAGTAAAATAAAAACTTTAATTAATAAAGCTTCGAATTATAAAATGGATTATTTAGGTATAGCAGATAGTGGAAATATATCTGGAGCTTTAGAATTTTATAAAAATTGTATGGAAAACGATATAAAACCAGTGATAGGTTGCGGTTTTTATTATACTTTTTTGAAAAGAACAGAAGAAGAAACCAGTAAAAATCATATAGTTTTAATAGCAAAAAATAATAACGGATTAAAAAATATAGCAAAACTTGTAATATTATCTTATAAGGAGGGTTTTTATTTAAAGCCTAGAATCGACAAAGAACTTTTGAAAAGGTATAGTGATGACTTAATTTTATTTACAGGAGGATTAGGTGGTCCAATTGATAAAATGATATTGAAAGATGATATAAAAGGAGCAAAGGGGATTACGAATTATTTTTTAGATATATTTCAAAAAGAAGATCTATTTTTAGAGATTCAGGACAATGGAAAAAAGGAAAATATGTTAGCAGCACAGGGTCTATCAACATTAAAAAAAGACCTTGATATTTCCATAATTACAAGTGGTGGGAGTTTTTATGTAGATAAAAAAGATTATGGAAGATGTAATGAAGTTAGGTTGAAAAATGGCAATAATACTTTAAAAGGAGATTATCATTTTAAATCTGAAGATGAGATGGTAAAAAGTGTTATAATTCCAAAAAAGGCAATAGAGAATACAGAACTTGTAGCAAAAAAGGTTAAAATAAATTTGAATCTAAAAAGAATAAAAGAAATTTTAAATCTAGAGGAATATATTAATGGTGACAATCAAAAAAGGGCTGAAATTTTTCTAGAATATTTGGGCAAAAAAGGATAAAATTCTTATCCTTTTTTGTCTATAGATTTCTCATAAGAGAAGCAGAGGAAATTTTATCTGGAGATTTTTTGGAATTTTTCTTTAATTGAAACATAATAGAACTAACATCTTCAATATTAATTTTAAAGTTTTTTCTAGGGATGAAGAGTAAGCTTATACTAAGAGATAATATTGGGAATTTCATTTTTTTTCCAACTCTATTTTCAGAAATGATATAACCTCTTTTTAAATCTTTTTTTGAATAAAAATGTCTGATTTTTTCTTCAAAATTACTAATTATTTTTTGTAGTAGTGCATAATAATCTTCTAAAGTATAAGATTCGATATTAATGCCAAGGAAAAAATCATCACCACCAATGTGCCCGATAAATTCATTAGATTTAGTGAAATATTTTTTTAACAATTCACTAAATAAGATAATGGCTCTGTCACCTTGTCTGAATCCAAAATTATCATTAAAAGGTTTAAAATTATCAAAATCGAAATAGATTAATAAGCAACTGGTATTTAGGTCGGAAATTGCTTCTTCAATAAATGATTTGATAAGGTTATTTCCAGGTAATTTAGTTAATGGGTTTTGATCCTGAGCTTTTTCAATGTTTTTTTGATTAATTATTTTTAGTAATGAGGTAGCTGAAAGAAATCCTTTATATTTTCCATTTTCGGTAATGATAATACCGTCATCTTCATCGTTTATGGAGAAAAGATTTAGAAGTCTTTCAATTTTCATACTTATTTCTGCAACGGAAGCTTTTTTTAATATTTTTTTTAAAGTTTCCCCTTTCATTTTGTTTAATAAAATTTCTGTACCATAGGGAGAATATACATATTTTTTAATTTCATTTTCTCTAATTATTCCCATGGGTTCATTATAATCATTTAAAACTGGGAAAAAATGTTCTTTACTCTCTTTTTTGAAAAGATCTAAAACGTCCTTAATAGGAGAATTAATATTAATAGTAGGAATATATTTTAGACTGTTTTTTATAAGAGAGATATCTATTTTAGGTTTTCTTCTATCTTTTTTGTTTAAAGTCTTTATCTTTTCATAGCTAAATTTTAACTTTGAAATATCTAATTGTGGTCTTTGTACATAATATCCTTGTATTAGATCGCAACCGATATTTTTACATGCATAAAACTCTTCTTTTGTTTCTACTCCCTCAGCTATTATTTTAATACCTAAACTATGAGCCATTTTAATTATATTTGATATATAAGTTTTTTTCTTTAAATCATCTTGTATAAATTCAATGAAAAAACGATCGATTTTTATTAAAGCTGGTTCAGTATGGTATAAAAGTTCCAAACCAGAAAAACCAGTACCAAAATCATCTATGGCAATATTATAATTTTGTTGCTTATAGATATTAAAAGTATTTTTTATTGATAAAAACGAATCAAATTTATGTTTTTCTGATATCTCAAAAAAGATGCAATTACTAGAAAGTCCTAATTCATCTAAAATATCAGATGTGTTTCCAACGGAATAATCAGGCATTTCTAAAACCCTGTTATCTAAGTTATAAAATAATTTTAACTTTTTCCCTTTTTTGATCTTCATAAATTTTATCATAGCCTTTTTTCGCAGTGCTAAATCTAACTGGTATAATATTTTTTCATTATATGCAGTATTAAAAACATTATCTATAGAATTAAACCCCAATTCTTTCCAATTTCTAAGTAAGGCTTCATACCCGTAGGTAACCCCACTATATGTATTTACAATAGGTTGAAATGCAAAATCAAAGGCTTTTATTCTTTCTTTCCAAATATTATTCATTATAAACCTCCTCGTAGAATATAATTAAATTATACAGGATCAAAGTAAATTTGACGTAAAAATTAAGTAATTAATATGTAATATATACTTATTTTTTGGATATTCAAAAATAATCTGTATTTATAAAAAAAATTATGTTATAATAAATATAAATAATTACACATAAAAAATAGGAGGGGTAAAATGGAAGGCGGTAGTGTTTTATTTGCACTTGGATTAACTTTATTTGCAGGATTAGCTACAGGGATTGGAAGTTTAATGACTCTTTTTTCAAAAAAGTTTAATCCCAAAGTTTTAGCTGGATCACTTGGATTCTCTGCAGGAGTAATGATTTATGTTTCTATGGTTGAAATATTCGTTAAGGCTAGAGAATCATTAGGAGAATATTATGGACCCAAAAAAGGATATGTATATACGGTTATAGCCTTTTTTGCAGGAATAGCAATAATAGGTATAATTGATGAAATGATTCCATCGTATGAAAACCCTCATGAAATATCTAACTGTGAACTAGACAGTTGCCATGAGAGTGACAAACCTAAAGGGGATCCTAAATTATTAAGAATGGGATTATTTTCAGCTTTAGCAATTGCAATCCATAACTTTCCAGAAGGGTTAGCTACCTTTATGGCAGCAATGAAAGAACCAACTATAGGAGTAAGTATAGCCATAGCAATTGCGATTCATAATATCCCAGAGGGAATAGCTGTTTCAATTCCAATATATTATTCGACTAAAAGTAAGAAAAAGGCCTTTTGGTTATCGGCTGCATCGGGATTAGCAGAACCAATAGGAGCATTATTAGGTTACTTTATCTTAAGAAATTTTCTTACAGATGCCACATTTGGGGTCATATTTGCATCAGTTGCAGGGATTATGGTATATATATCGTTAGACGAGTTATTGCCGGCAGCAGAAGAGTATGGAGAACATCATGTTGCCATAGGAGGAGTTATTCTTGGTATGGCAGTTATGGCGATAAGTTTGTTATTAATGAGTTAAAAATAAAAAAATCCGGTAATTATCGGATTTTTTTATTTTAAGATTAGTATTGATTTATGGAGGATAAGATGAAAAAAAAGAATGCAAATAAATTAGAAAGAGAATCTTCAGAAAATATAAAAAGGTTTGATAATAAATTATGGCATTATTTATTATATTTATTATTTTTTATTATAATTTCGGCAGTATCATTTTATTATATATATACTCGAATAGGAGAAAAATTTACTTTTGAAATTTTTAAGAGGTTATCAAACAATTATTTGATTGCTCTTCCAATACTTTTAGTGATTTATTTTGTTTTTGATGGACTTAGATTATATTATGTATTAAAATCATTAGAAACAGATATAAAATATAAAAGTATATTTAAATTAGTTTTTATAAATCTATTTGTTTCAAATATTACTCCCTTTGCAACTGGAGGCGGAGTTGCTCAAATATATTATTTAAACAAAAAAGGAGTATCCCTGGGAAATGCCACTGCAGCTACTACTATAAGGACTGTTTTAGCAACAGCCTTTTTCTTTATAATGACTCCAATAATTATAATTACAAATGAGAGTGTAGGAGAAATTTTTTCTAAGAGTTCTATAATCTTTTATATTATATTAATAACACTTGTTTATATTCTGTTTTTTTATATTGCAATATTTAAGGTAAGGCTTATAAAGAAAGGAATATATATTTTTATATCTTATTTAAAAAACAAGAATATAATAAAAAAAAGAAAAGCGAAAAGAAAAATAAAAAAGATTTTTGATCATATTAATATTTTTCGTGATAGTTTGAAAATATTTTTTAAAGGAGATAAAGAAAATATTTTTAAATCAATTATATTTACATTATTTTTTTTATTTTCACAGTTTTCATTTTCCATATTATTAATAAGAGGATTGGGATATAATGTTCCTTTAATATCAATAATATCAATTCAAATAGTAATAATCTTTTTCATGTATTTTGCACCGACACCAGGAGCTACAGGAGTTGCCGAAGGAAGCTATTCCATTTTATTTTCAAAATTTGTTAATAAATCAGATATAATACCATTGATTTTTACGTGGAGGTTTTTTACTAAATATATTGGAATGTTAATAGGAATGGTATTATTATTTGTAATATTGAAGAAAGGAATGAAAATCAATGAAAAACAAAAATAAAATATTTTCAGGGATTATTTTAATAATAATCTTAATTTTTTCTTATAAAATATATGCTCCTTTTACTATAGAAGACTTTAAAGCACTAAACATGAAAAACATAAAAAAAGTAGAAGAAAAAGTTCAAAACGATAATTACAGATTTGCTGTAGTTGGGAATATAAAAAATTCCATAACTATTTTTGATAAAAAAATATTAGCCGATATCAAAGATAAAGGTACAGATTTTATTATTTCTACAGGAAATAATGTTTCAGATAGTGGAGAAGGAAAATATAGGGTTTTATATAGAACTCTTGAGCGAATGAAAACCCCTTTTATAACAGGAGTAGGGAAAAATGAAATAGAGAATGAAGGGTATCGTAACTATTATAAATACTTTGGGCCATTTTATTATTCATTTGATCTGAATAATTCTTATTTTATATTTTTGGATACTACAGGATATACATACCAAACTTGGATAAAAGAGTGGTTAGAAAAAGAATTAGAAATATCAAGAGGTTATGATCATAGATTTATAATAATGAATAGCCCTCCTGTAAAAATGGAAGTTAATTACCTAATTAAAGATGAATCTAACAAATATATAAATACAAATAACCTGCGAGAATATTACCAAGAAGTATTTTCTAAATATAATGTTGATGCCGTTTTTTCTTCTAATTTAGAAATTTTTGAAAAACAGAGAATAAAAGGTGTTGATTACTATATTTCAGGTGGGGCAGGAGGAGGGCTCATAATGGATAATGATAAAAGTTTTTATCATTATCTAGAAGTAAAAATAGATGGAAAAAATATTAATTATGAATTGAGAAAAATAAATCCTGAATTTATGATATTAAATCCAAAATTTGCCAAAATATTGGAAAGTGGATGGATAGTCTTGCAATCTTTTTTGTATACGAACTATCTGAATATTTTAATAGTTTTACTTATAATAATTGTAATTTCTTTTGTAATTTATATTGAAATTAATAAAGAAGTAAATTATTATAGAAAATTTGATGTTTCCTCAGCAGAATTGGAAAATAAAAAGCTTAATATTGCTATGTTTACAAATAATTATTTTCCATTTATAGGTGGAGTACCGATTTCAATAAAACGACTTTCTCAAGGGCTTAGAGATCTAGGTCATACTGTATATATATTTGCTCCTGAGTATCCAGACCAGACAGAGGGTGATGAATTTATTATAAGATGTAAATCTTTATATAATTATGAAAATGAGGGATTTAAATTACCAATAGTAAATATATTTTCAAAAAAAATTAAAAAAGAATTTAATAAATTAGATATAGATATCGTTCATATACACCATCCATTTTGGTTAGGCAAAAAAGGGCTAAAACTTGCTAGAAATAAAGAAATCCCAGCAGTATTGACATATCATACTAGATTAGAGAGATATGCACATTATATTCCTAATATTTTAATGTTGAGAAAATTTTTTAAAAATAGAATATCACATTCTATGATAAAAAGATTCTCAAATAAATGTAATGCGGTTTTTGCTCCAACTGATACAGCCAGGGAATATCTTCGAAATATAGGTGTAAGTAGTTATGTTGAAGTTTTACCCACAGGAATTGATTTATCGTCATATGATAGTATTAAAAAAGAGGATATAAAGAAATTATCAGATAAATATGAAGAAGATGGAGAGATTGTATTATTTACAGTATCTAGATTATCAAAAGAGAAAAATTTATATTTTATGTTGAAAGCTTTAAAAGAGATTAAGAAAAAAGGATATAATTATAAATGTATAATTGCTGGAGATGGCTCTGAAAAAGAGAATTTAGAAAAATTTGTAATGGAAAATGGATTGCAAAAAAGGGTTGAATTTTTAGGGAAAGTTGATAATAACGAAATAACTAAGTTTTATATAATGTCAGATCTTTTTATATTTACTTCAACTTCAGAAACCCAGGGAATGGTTTTATTAGAGGCTATGGCTGGGAATACTCCTGTGGTAGCAGTTAGATCAAGTGGAATAGATGATGTGATTGAAAATGGCTATAATGGATTTAAAACTAAAGAAGATATAGAAATCTGGTCTGAAAAAGTAATCAAATTAATAAAAAACGAGAAGTTATTAAAGGAAATGTCAGAAAATTCAAGGAAAACAGCTGAAAATAATTCTATTGAAGTTATGGCAAAAAAGGCAGAAAAGACATATAAAAAAATTAAAACAGTAAACAAGTAATTTTATTAATATAATTTTTAAATAATATAGGTGGTTGCAAAACCTGAATAATAAAATTTTAGGTTATTCACAAAGTTATTAACAGATTCAACCTAATTTTATTTTGTATAACGCGGGCGAAGGCCCTTCGCCCTTACGGTCAGGTTACGTAGGTATAAGGATATAAGTTTTTCTGTAAGGGCAAATGGCATTTGCCCGGGTGTGAGCAGTATATAAAAATGGAGGGAAGCCGTAATTATTAGGTCTAATAAATAAAATAAAATCAGTAGATTACAATTTTGCAACTAGCTATTAAATAACAAAAAAGGGGGCTAGCCCCCTTTTTTGTTTTAAAATAATATATTATCTAAAATATCTCCAATTACATCTTTTTTGTCTTTTTCTTCAATTTTTTCAATATTAGATTTAGGCTTTTCATTTTGTTTATTACTTTTTTGATCATCATTACTAATTTCTTCCTTAATTAATAAAGGTTCTAAACCATTATTATATTTGGTATTGTATTCAACTGGTAGTTTAGATCTATTAAATAATCCTTTTCGAATAGGCCCACTATTAGTCAAAAGACCAGTTTTTAAATCAATATCTTCATAAATAAGTTTTTTATTTTTAACATTATCTTCTAAAAAGTTAAATTCAGTAGGAATATATAAATCCTTATCTATAAGAGTTTGAACATAATCTCCCCAAATAGAAGCAGCAACTTGACCACCAGTCATTCCATTTCCCATGGATTTATTATCATCATAACCTGCATAAATTGTAGTTACAAAATCTGGAGTATATCCAGAAAACCAAGCATTGGAAAAGTTATTTGTTGTTCCAGTTTTACCTGCCTGTGGAATATTAACATTTGCATTTTTACCAGATCCATTTTTAACAACATTTTTCATCATATGAACTAACATAGATATACTTTCTGAGTCAAATACCTTTTCTTTTTTGATATTATTTTCAAAAATAATTTTTCCATATCTATCTTCAATTTTTTTAATAAAAATAGGTTCTATTTTAAAACCACCATTGGAAAAAGGAACATATCCAGATGCTAATTCAAGAGGAGTTATTCCAATACTTCCCAATGCAGTACTTAAATCATAAGGGATATCAGTTGTAATGCCAGCTAATCTGGCAGTTTTAATCATATTTTTAATTATCAATTTTTTTAATAACTTAATTGCAACGATGTTAACTGAATCTTCCATACCTTGTAATAAAGTCATATTCCCACGGAATAATTCACTATAATTTTGAGGCTCCCAATCTCCAAATTTTAACTCAGAATCTTCAACTAAAAGATTCATTTGGTATCCCAGTCTAAGAGCGGTTAAATACAAAAAAGGTTTAAAAGAAGAACCAGGTTGACGGATAGCCATGGTTGCTCTATTAAAATTACCTGCTTTATAATTTTTTCCTCCAACGATTGCTTTAACATAACCAGTATTAGAATCGATTGTAACAAGAGCTCCGTTTAAGTCTTCTCTTTCTCTTAAATAATAACCGTTATTAAAGGAATCTTCAGCTACTTTTTGCATCTCAAGATCGACAGTGGTATAGATTCGAAGTCCTTCTTCATAAATTTGTTTTTCAGTATAATTATTGAATATTTTTTCTGTAATTATACTTGTAAAAGAAGGAGAATCATAATTTTTGTGTTTAGGAGTATTAATAACTATTTCATAATTAATAGCTTTTTGATATTCAGTACTAGTTATAAAGCCATATTTTTTCATCTGGCTCAAGACTATTTTTTGCCTTTCCAGTGCATTATCCAAGTGTCTGCTGGGATTATACGCGTTGGGTCTATTTGGAACACCTGCTAAAAGTGCTGATTCAGCAAGTGTAAGTTCTGAAACATCTTTTCCGAAATAATACTCAGATGCAGCCTGAATTCCATAGGCTCCTGAACCAAAATAGATTTCATTTACATATTTTTCTAAGATTTCATTTTTTGTATATTTTTTTTCAATTTCCAAAGTTAAAATTGCTTCCTTAACTTTTCTCATAATTTTACGTTGTTGTGTCAAAAAAGCATTTTTAGCTAGTTGTTGAGTTATAGTACTTGCACCTTGCATTCTTCGAAATGTTATAAATCTGATAAATGTAGCCCTGAAAAGACGTAGGGGATCAAAACCATGGTGATTATAAAATTTACGATCTTCAATAGCTACAAAAGCATCTCTTGTGTGTTGAGGTATTTTATCTATAGAAACAATTTCACGATTTTCTCTGGAAATTTTGTCTACGACTTTTCCATTTATATCATAAATAATAGTTGGAATTATGGGATTATAAGATTCAACAGTTTTAGCAATATTTGGTAATGATTTATAGGCCTTTGTAATAAGAACTACAGAAACTGTCCCACCTAAAAAAAAGAAGAACAGAAAAAGACCTAAAATAACTTTTAAAATTTTTTTCTTCATAGAATCCTCTCCTATTTATCGATTATTTCTAAGTTGTCCACAAGCTCCATTGATATCAGTACCTCGCTCTTGTCGAACAGTAACATTTAGATATTTAGAATATTTTAAATAATTGAAAAATTCAGATATTTTAGATTTATCAGGACGTTCAAAATCCACACCTTTAACTGGATTATAAGGAATAAGATTTATTGTATGATCAATTCCTCGTACTAATTCTGCCAATTTATCTCCATCCTTTTTTGAAACGTTAAAGTCATCAATTAATATATATTCAAAAGTGATTCTTTTTTTATTAATTTTTTGATATTCATCTACTATTAAAAATATATCTTCCAAAGGATATTGTTTATTTATAGGAATAATCTGATTCCTTTTTTCATTAGTAGCTGCATGTAATGAAATTGCCAATCTAAGTGGTAGTTCCTCTTGCATGAGTTTTTCTATACCAGGAACAATTCCAACTGTAGATACAACTATTTTACGTTTTGAAATATGTAGCCCTTTTTTGTCTGAAAGTATATACACAGATTTCAAAAGATTTTCCAAATTTAAAAGAGGTTCTCCCATTCCCATAAAAACAATATTAGTAACAGATTCTCCTTTTTTTCGTAACTTAGAATTTATCGTATAGACTTGATTTATTATTTCATGTAGCTCAAGATTTCTTTCAAATCCACTTTGACCTGTTGCGCAAAACTTACATTTTGCTGGACATCCAACTTGAGTAGAAACACAAACAGTTCTCCTATCTTTATGTTTTATTAATACAGTTTCAATTGAATTCCCATCATTTAAACCAAATAGGTATTTTTCTGTATTATCCTTTTTTGAAATTTGGACATTTAGTTGTTCTAAAAAAGGGATATGACAATTTTCGTGTAAAAATAAACGATCCTTTTTTGAAATGTTAGTCATCTCATCAAAAGTTCGTACCGTTTTTTCATGTAACCATTTGTAAATTTGCTTTGCATTAAATTTTTTCATTCCAGAATCTAAGATAAAATCTTCTAATTCCTTATAAGTTAAATTTAATAAGTTCTTTTTATTTTCATTAAACATTCTATTACCTCCAAGTAATCTTTTTATATATTTTATCATAAATCCTCTATTTAAGCAATTTAAATTAACTTTTTTGTATAATACAAAATTTTGTAAATGCTTTAAAAATTTTATATATAATTTAACATATAAATGCATAAAAATAAACGCATAAAAAAGATTTGTAATACAACAAAAATTATTTTAATAAATTTATTGATTTTAATAGTATAATACGGTAAAATTAAATATAAGAAGATAAACAAAATGAATGAAATCAAGAAAAGGAGAAATCATAAAATGGCATTAATATTAAGTTTACTAGGGGGGATCTTTTTTTTAGTATTTATTGGATATTACTTTTCAGAAAAAATATTAAAAATAAGAAGACGTACTTCAGAAGAAGTATATGCAATGGAATTAGAAAATAATAGTTTTTTACATGAAGATTTTCAAATGATTGAAAAAGAAAAAATAAGAATACAAAGTGAGGAAGGATATGAAATTGATGGATATTATATTTCTTTAAATAATAAAGAAAAAAGGACTATAATATTTTCACATGGAGTAGGGGTTTCTAAATATATTTCAGTTAAATATATGAATATTTTTCTAAATAGAGGATGGAATGTTTTGATTTATGATCATAGAAGCCATGGAGATACACCTGGAAAATATGTGACTTATGGATATTATGAAAAATATGACTTAAAAAAGATAGTAGATTGGGCTAAAAATCGAGTTGGAAAAGATATTATTTTAGGAATTCATGGAGAATCAATGGGAGCTGCTATTGCTATTCAATATGCTGGGATGGAAGATGGAGCTGATTTTTATATTTTAGATTGTCCATATTCAGATTTTAGAGAACAGGTAAAATATAGATTAAAAGAAGATTATAAATTGCCAGCTTTTTTGATAGTGGACATAGCTAATTTGTTTTTAAAATTAAGGGCTAAATTTAGATTAGAAGATATTAAACCAATTGATTTTGTAAAGAATATAAATAGTCCAGCTTTTTTTATTCATGCAATGGAGGACAGTTATATAAAAAAGGATATGACAGAAATTTTATATGAAAATAAACCTGGCTACAAGAAATTATATTTAGCTGAAAATGGAGGTCATGCAGAAGCCTATGCAGAGAATAAGGAAGAATATGTAAGACAATTAGAGATGTTTTTTAATGATATTGGTATAGACTTTGGAAAGTTGAAGGTATAATTAAATAAAGGAGAATTTATGAAAAAAGACGACTTAAAAGCTGTGGGATTAATAGTTGAATATAATCCTTTTCACAATGGTCATAAATATCATTTAGAAAAATCTATGGAGAAATCAGGGGCCGATATATCCATTGCACTAATGAGCAGTAATTTTATACAAAGAGGGGAACCAGCTTTTTTGGATAAATGGTCTAGAACTGAAATGGCCTTAGAAAATGGCATAGATATTGTTATTGAGTTACCAGTTTTTTATTCTAATCAAAGCGCTGAGATTTTTAGTGACGGAGCTATTAAAATTTTAGATGAAATGAAAGTTAGTAATATAGTTTTTGGTTCAGAAATTGGAGATATAAAAAAATTAGAAAAAATAGCCAATCTACAAGTAAAAAATAAATCGGAATTGGATATAATTGTCAAAAAAGCTATGGATAGAGGAGAAAGTTATCCAAATGCAATGGCTAAGGCTGTAAATGACATTTTAAAATATAAAGGGATATTTACCCCAAATAATATTTTGGGAATAGAATATATAAAGGCTATTTTAAAATACAAAAGTAAAATAAAGCCATTAACAATTAAAAGAAAAAGTGCAAGTTATCATTCTCAAGATATAGAAAGAGAAATCGCCAGTGCTACTGCTATAAGGAAAAGTATAATAAGTGATGAATTTCAAAAGATCAAAAAAGCTGTACCTGAAGCAACTTATAAAATATTAAAAAGAGAGTTATTAAATGATAATTTTGTATTTTGGAAAGACTTTTTTGAGATATTAAAATATAAAATAATATCAGAATTTAAAAATTTAAAATACATCCAAGATATGGAAGTAGGATTTGAAAATAGAATGCTAGAAAAGGTTTTAGAGTCAGAAGATTATAATACCTTTTTTGAAAAAATAATAACCAAGAGATATACTCGATCTCGGGTACAAAGAATTTTATCTCACACTCTTTTAAATATTGATGTAGAAATTACAGAAGATGCAAAACAAGAAAAATCACCGTATATTAGACTTCTTGGATTGAATAAAAATGGTATGAAATATTTAAGGCAGATTAAAAATAAAGATGTAAATATTTTAACCAATGTCACAGGAATACATAATAAGTTGTCTCAAAGGGGAGTATATATGCTAAAATTTGAAGAAAAAGCATATAATATATATAATATAAAGGGAAAAAATCGTGATAGAAAAATTCCAATTATAAAAAAATGATATATGAATATTTAGAAAATTTAATTTAAAAAGGAAAGATACTCTTATTATAAAAGTATCTTTCCTTTTTTTATGTAAGGATTATAAAAGTAAAGATTAAAAAGTAAGGATTATAAAATAGCTAAGATATCTTTAGTAGAAAAAATTTTAGAATATTTATTTATGTTATTAATTATATCTTTTTTTATATCTAGAGGCATCTTTTTTGAATAAACTGCCTCATCGTCATATTCAGAATTACTTAAAATATTTTCATCTAGAATCGTTATATTATCTGGAATTTCTAAATTATCTCTAATTTTATTAAACCCTTCGATACTGATGTCTTTTTCTGAAAATATAAAAGTTTTTTTATTTAAGTCTTCTTCTTCAGGTATATTATTATAAAATATAGTATAATCTGAATTAGGTCGTTTGTCTGAAACATTAAAATATTTTTTAAAAATTTCTGGGACATTTTCTTTAGTAATTAAATTACATTTTTTTTTCTGTAAATTAAGATAAAAAATACCTATGGTTAAAATAATAGTATTGACTCCACGTTCTTTTTGAGAAATTAAAAGTGTTTTTTGTTTTTTATGAAAAATAGATCCTAAAACTTCCTTTTGTAGTGAATTATATTCAAATTTACCTATCAGAAATCTTTTAATAGCATTAAATAGCCCCTTTTTTGAATATTCATATGTCTTGAAATCAAAATCCCTAGTAATTTCAACAAATATATTATTATGTGTAGAAGTTTTTTCAACTTTTTTTATATTTAGGTTAAATTTAAAATTATAGTTTTCGTGGAGCTGTTTTAGCAAAAAAGAAGTGGAACTATCTAAAAAACCTCTGATACTTTTATTTTTAATGACAGATAGATTCTCATATTTAGTATTAAAATCTATTTCCAAATCATCATCTTTTTTGACTTCTAAATTAGAATAAAAAACTGTTTCAATAGGAAAAGGAGTATTATACAGATCAAAATATTTTTTTATTCGACTAATTTTAACTGGGATATGTTTTCTAATATCTTTCACAAATAATTTTGTATAATACTTATCTTTGTAGCTATCCATTTGTATTCTAAAAGCAACATCGAATAACATATTTTGCTTTAAATCATTATATTCTTCAGCTTTTTGAAACCAAACACAATTTTTTATATCTATATTGTTTTTTGAAACATCAAACATGAGATGAGTTTTATCTCGACCAATTTTTCGAACTCTTGAAATATTGACACCGTGGATTTTAAAAGTTGGTTTGGGATTTTTCATTCCAAAGGGAGCTAGTTGTTTTAACCTTTTATTAAAATCAAAAGAGACCTTAGAAATAGGTATAGCACCATCAATTTTTATAGGTTTAATCAAGTCTTCTTCTGAAAGATGTTTATCTGCATATTTATTAATCTCTTTTTCAAATTTTTCAATATTTTCTGATTTTATACTAAAACCAGCAGCTGCAGGATGTCCTCCATACTTTAATAAAAGTTCCTTTGAATCATTGATAGCCTCGATAATATTAAATCCTTCGATACTTCTAGCCGAGGCAACGGCAGTTCCATCATCTTTTAATTTTAAAATTACAGATGGTTTATAATATTTTTCAGTTATTTTAGAAGCGACGATTCCATTTACTCCATGGTGAAAGGATTCATCTCCTGCAATAATAACTTTTCTTTGATCTAACTTATTATCTAAAATATATCTGTCAGCTCTTTTAAAAATTTTTTCTTCAATATCTTTTCTTTTTGCATTTTGTTTTATCAAGATTTTAGATATTGCTTTTGCCTCAGTGGCAGAAGGAGTTATTAAAAGTTCTACACCTTTTTTGGCATCCTTCAATCTACCTGCTGCATTAAAAATTGGACCTACATTATAACCAATATTACCGGTATTGATGTCGTCTTGCTTATCTTTGAATATGAAATTAAATAGAGTTTTTAGACCTATATTTTTAGGTTTTTGAATAATTTCAAGGCCCTCTTTTACAAAAA
The DNA here is from genome assembly GCA_051746725.1 of Fusobacteriota bacterium. GTDB lineage: Bacteria > Fusobacteriota > Fusobacteriia > Fusobacteriales > JBNJFI01 > JBNJFI01. The sequence goes on along the minus strand of JBNJFI010000038.1, from coordinate 657 downwards.
TTCTATTTTCTTCTAATAGAGGAACAATGTCTGCAATAGTACCCAAAGCAACAATATCAAGTAGTTCAAATATTTCTTCTTTTTTACCTAAATCTTCAAATAAAGCTAAAAGTACCATGAAAATTGTACCAACTCCAGCTAAATTTTTGAAATGATACTTATTTTCTTCCCTTTTAGGATTCACAATGGCATGTGCATTGGGGAGTTCATTATTAATTTCATGGTGATCTGTTATTATAACATCTAAGCCTAATTGATTTGCAAAATCTATTTCTTCTATAGAAGAAATTCCACAATCAACAGTTATAATGAGATCACCTTTTTTGTCTTTGATTTCTTGAATAGCCTTTTTATTGGGTCCATATCCTTCATCACGTAAAGGAATGTAAAAATTGACTTCGGTATTTAATTTTCTAAGAGCTAAAATAAATACTGAAGTAGAAGTAACTCCATCCACATCATAATCACCGAAAATCCATATATTTTCGTTATTTTTTATTGCTTTTTTGATACGATTTACTGATTTTTGGACATCTTCCATCAAAAAAGGGTCTGCAATATTGGATTTGTCAGATTCTAGAAACTTTTTTATTTTCTTTTTAGTTTTAATATCTCGATTGACTAATATTTGTAAAATATCTCTGTCTATTTTCATAT